>JACQQZ010000085.1 GCA_016206755.1 Candidatus Omnitrophota bacterium | reverse complement strand
TCCAAAATCTGCAAAAGCACGTTGAACACATCGGGATGGGCCTTCTCAATCTCGTCCAAAAGGATCACGGAGTAGGGCCGCCGGCGCACCGCCTCAGTGAGCTGGCCCCCTTCCTCATACCCAACATAGCCCGGCGGCGCGCCGATGAGGCGGCTCACGGCATGCTTCTCCATGTATTCGGACATATCCAACCGCACCATGGCCCGCTCGTCGTCAAAAAGGAACTCGGCCAGGGCCCGGGCGAGCTCCGTTTTCCCCACCCCCGTGGGCCCGAGAAAAATAAAGGAACCGAGGGGCCGGTTGGGATCGGCAAGCCCCGACCGGGACCGGCGGATAGCGTCGGCCACGGCCCGGACCGCTTCGTCCTGCCCCACCACGCGCCGATGAAGGTTCTCCTCCATTTTCAGGAGCTTGGTCATCTCCCCTTCCAGCATCCGCGAAACGGGGATGCCCGTCCACTTGGCCACCACCTGGGCGATGTCTTCCTCATCCACCTCTTCTTTCAGCATGCGGACGGATTTCTGCAGCCCGTTCAACCGGTCCTGCGCCGTGTCCAGGTCCTTTTGAAGGGCGGGCAAGCGGCCGTAGCGAAACTCCGCGGCCTTGCCCAGCTCACCCGAACGCTCCGCCTTTTGCTCTTCCTGCTTGATCTCCTCAATGCGTTCCTTCAACTCGCGAATGCGCGTGAGCGCGGCCTTTTCCGACTCCCAATGCGTCTTCATCCCGTCGGACCGCTTCCGAAGCCCGGCCAGCTCGTCCTCCAGCTTCTTCAGGCGCTCCCGCGAAACCGGGTCAGCCTCTTTCAAAAGGGCCTGACGCTCGATTTCAAGCTGGCGAATGCGGCGCTCCACCTCGTCCAGCTCTACGGGCATGGAATCAATCTCCATCCTTAGGCGGCTTCCCGCCTCGTCCACAAGGTCGATGGCCTTGTCCGGCAAAAACCGGTCGGAGATGTAGCGGTGGGAGAGGGTCGCGGCGGCCACAAGCGCCGAATCGGTGATGCGCACCCCGTGGTGCACCTCATAACGCTCCTTCAGGCCGCGCAAAATGGCGATGGTCTGTTCCACGTTGGGCTGCCCCACGGTCACGGGCTGGAACCGCCTTTCAAGCGCGGCGTCTTTCTCCACGTGCTTGCGGTACTCGTCCAGAGTTGTGGCCCCCACGCAGCGCAATTCGCCCCGGGCCAGCATGGGTTTCAGGAGGTTGGCGGCGTCCATGGCGCCTTCCGCCGCGCCGGCGCCGACGAGGGTGTGGAGCTCGTCTATGAAGAGGATGATCTTCCCCTGCGCGTCCGTGATCTCTTTCAAAACGGCCTTCAGCCGGTCTTCAAACTCGCCGCGGTACTTGGCGCCGGCGATGAGCGCGCCCAAATCCAGCGCCATCACGCGCTTGGACTTCAAGCCTTCCGGCACGTCGCCGGACACCACGCGCTGGGCCAGCCCCTCCACAATGGCGGTCTTCCCCACGCCCGGCTCGCCAATGAGCACCGGGTTGTTCTTCGTGCGCCGCGAAAGCACCTGGACCACCCGGCGGATCTCCTCGTCCCTCCCGATCACGGGGTCCAGCTTCCCCCGGCGGGCCAATTCCGTCAGGTCCCGGCCATACTTTTCCAAGGCGCGGTATTTGTCTTCCGGATTGGGATCCGTCACCCGGTGGGAACCCCTCAAACTCGCCATGGCTTTCAGCGCCGCGTCGCGCGTCAGGCCCAACGCCTTCAAACCGCGCCCAACCGGATCGTCTTCCAAAGAAAGGAGCGCCAGGAACAAATGCTCGGCGGAGACGTATTCATCCTGCAGAGACTTCGCCTCGTCTTCCCCTCGCACCAAAACATCCCGGAACGCCTGGGATGCCCCCAGTTGCACATTCCCATGCACTTCCGGAAGCTTGCCCAACTCTTGAACCACAAGTTGCCGCGCCCGCCCGGCCGGGATTCCGCATTTATCCAAGATTTCCGGCACCAAATTATCGGCCACATCCAGACAGCCGGAAAGGATATGCGCCGGCTCAAGCCGCTGATGGTGCTTGCGCTCGGCTAGTTTTTGAGCTTCCTGGATAATCTCCTGGGCTTTAATGGTAAATTTGTCCAACGCCATGGTTATCTCCCCTCCATAATTAGCACTCGTCATCATTGATTGCTAACATTGGGCTCAAAAAAAAGTTCCCCTCTTCCGGGAACCTCAATGACACATCATATATATTATAGCAAAAATCACCATCGTCTCAAGTGCCTTGTCGCCTGCACCTTCTTAGCCATCCGCTTTGAATCCTTCATGGAAAGTGACGGTGCCTTGCGGAGTATGCCCGTCGAAAGACAGAGCGAAAAAGACCTCCGGCGGCACGTAACACCTTGACGATGAATTGCTCCGTGTGGCGGCTGATCTCCAAGGTCTTGAACGCGGCAGGAGAAGAGGAACTGAAGAAATAAGAATGGTGAGCGTGTCTTTATGGAAAAAAAATAATAACCACCCTCCGATAATCACACCCAAGCTCAAAAAAATCAGACCAACGAGAGAATAAGCCAACAGATTATCTCTAAATGTGGGGTCGCATGGGCAGAGCCAAACGCAGCGACGAATGTTAAGCATAAATAACTCAAGGCACTATTGAGAACCATACCAATCAAAGCTACGATCAGGGCTGCTTTATGGCTGAAATTCAAGCTGTCGATCATGAGCTCCTCCATAAACAGGTTCAACATTCATAATTCCTCCTGAACGCTCACGAACCAAGCTCAGTCGCTGCATTGCGTCTGGGCCGTCGGCTGCAGCGCCTGG
>JACQQZ010000080.1 GCA_016206755.1 Candidatus Omnitrophota bacterium | reverse complement strand
GGCAATCCGGAAACCACCCCGGGCGGGCGCGCGTTGAAATTCTATGCGTCTGTGCGGCTGGACATCCGCCGCATTGAAGTCATCAAGCGCGGCGATGTCGCCGTGGGCAATCATGTTCGCGTCAAAGTCGTCAAGAATAAAGTCGCGCCGCCATTCCGGCAAGCGGAATTCGACATCATGTTCGATGAAGGCATTTCGAGCTCCTCGGACTTGATCGACGTGGGTGTGACGACCGGCTTGATTCAAAAACAGGGAACGTGGCTGGCCTACGGGGAAACCAAGCTGGGCCAGGGCAAGGACAACGCGCGGGCCTATTTGAGAGAAAACCCGAAGTTCATGGACGAGCTTGAAGTCAAGCTGCGCGAACAGTTGAAAACCGTCACGACGTAACGTTTGTTTCTCAAAATAATTAATCAGAATTTCCGTCCCTGCCGTCTAATCATGCGCCCCCGACTAGACGGCAGGGGTTTTTTGAGGAGAGACAGATCATGCCAAAAATAAAAAAACAAATTCAAAAACAAACTCGAGTTTTGGCGTTTGTGCTTCTCGGGATTGCCTTCGCCCTTCAACCGGTTTCTGCGGCCGATGGGGTCGATCCTACCACTGCCGCTGAAACGCTGCAGGCGGCTTTTGTGGACGTCGCACGCCGCGTCGGACCGGCCGTTGTTTCTATTTCCGTAGAGCACACCGAGCGCGTCGGGCAGCAATTCCGGCGATTTGGATTTGGCGGCCGGCCGGGCCAGGACGATGAATTGTTCGAACGTTTCTTCAGCGATTTTTTTGGGGGAGCGCCGGACAGGGAGCTCAAGACGCGCGGCGTCGGCAGCGGCGTCATCATTGATGAGGAAGGTTACATCTTGACGAATGAGCACGTGGTCGGCGGAGAAGGGGATCGGTTGTCGGTCACGCTGCCGGATGGCCGCGAATTCAAGGCGGAAGTCAAAGGGGCGGACCCAACTTCCGATTTGGCCGTCATTAAAATTAAAGCCAAAAATCTTCCCGTGGCGGACTAGGGAGATTCTGATTCTGTCCAGATCGGCCAGTGGAGCATTGCCATCGGGAATCCGTTCGGATTTGCCGTCGGCTCCTCGGAGCCGACGCTGACCGTCGGGGTGATCAGCGCCGTCAACCGCGCCATCCATGCGGGCCGCGACCGCAGCTACAACAGCTTGCTTCAGACGGACGCCGCCATCAATCCTGGCAACAGCGGCGGTCCTCTGGTGGACATTACCGGTAAGATCATCGGCATCAACGTTGCCATCTTCTCAACCTCCGGCGGCTATCAGGGCATCGGCTTCGCCGTTCCGAGCAACACGGCGCGCGCCATCGTCGGAGACCTGATCCAGGGCAAGAAAATTTTGTATGGATGGCTGGGGATCAACGTCCAAGATCTGGATGAGGAATTGGCGCGCTACTTCGGCCTCCCGGACAACAGGGGCGTGGTCATCGCCAAAGTGCTTCCAGGCGGACCTGCCGAGAAAGCCGGCGTCAAGGACGGCGATGTCATCCGCCGATACCAGGACCAGCCGGTTCAAAATGTTCGCGGTCTGTTGGGTGCCGTGGCGCGCACGAAGGTTGGAACCAAAGTGACCCTCGATCTCATCCGGGACAAAAAGCCGCTCAAGGTTGCGGTGGATGTGACTGAGAAACCGAAAGACCTCTCCGGTTTTTCGGAACGCTCCGGCCAGGCATGGCAAGGATTGGAAGTCAGCGAGCTGACCGACGAATTGATCCGGCGTTATCGTTTGCCGGACCGGCGCGGTGTCGTTGTAACCCATGTCGAATCGGACAGCCCGGCGGACGAAGCCGGTTTGCGGGCGGGTGACGTCATCAACGAGATCAATCGTCAGCCGGTGGCCAACCTCAACGACTACAGCCAAGCGATTCAGAACGTAAAAGGCGATTCCCTGGTACGTACTCTGCGGGGCTATGCTGTGATCAAGGCATCCCTCGTACCCCCAACAGGAAATTCTCCATGAGTCTGCTGAAGCGATTTTGGAGCGAGACAAGGAACGAGGAGCGATATGCGCGCCCACTGGGGCACGTGAGCGACGCGTGACGCAGTCGCAGCCCAAAATCGCTTCAGCCCTCGGGGAAGCCGATCCGCGGGCCACTTCTTCGTTGCTCCTCCTTGGCGTACCGCAGAGAGTACGCCGGCGTCGTCGCGCCTTGAACTGGCCTCGCGTCTGGACTTCCAGACTCGCGGAGAATTTCCTGTTGGGGGTACCAAAGTGAATTCAGAGTCTTTGCCGGCTGCCCGCGCCGCTGCGGAGC
>JACQQZ010000079.1 GCA_016206755.1 Candidatus Omnitrophota bacterium | reverse complement strand
TTTTTCCGGCCGCCTTCCCGTTCGACTTCAAAAACAAGCTGATTTTTTGAATTGGCTTTCCAGGTGCCGGCGAGCTTTACCAGGCGGCTGACAGTCTCATGGTCGGACTGTTTTTCCGAAACGGAAATGACCAGCGCGTCCGGTTCTGCGGCAATAAGCGCTCCCTTGAATTTCATCCGTTGTTCTCGCCCGCGGCCGACGTACTCCAGCTCATGATGAGGGGTCATCTGCCAGAAGCTGTTTTTCGTTTCGCTTTCCTGAATGAGATCTCTGAGTTTTTTAATTTTCATTGCTCGGATCGATCCATCGATTTTTCAGCCTTTGACGCAGAGGGGGCAGGAAACGGAGGGAGTAGGATTTGAACCTACGAGCCCTTGCGGGCTAACGGTTTTCAAGACCGCCGCATTCAACCGCTCTGCCATCCCTCCAACGCCTCAGGTTGAGTCTAGCACATTCGGTATATTTAGAGCGCCTTTCAGAACTTCCCGTGGCCGCGCGGTCCACGCGAGGTTCTTAAAAGGCGCTCTTAAAAGAAAAGCTGCCGGTTCAAGGCCTGATAGAGCCAAGCGCTGCGCAAATATCCGTCGGACAAATAGTCCCAGAACCGCATCGCCGGCGTTACCACAGCCACGCACAGGGCCACCAACGTCAGGTTGACCCAGTAAATGATCACCATGGACAAGAAGCGGCCGTTTTGAACCAAGTCCGGCTGTTGAGTTTTTAAAAATTCCGCCGTAAATGCACAGTGGAACGCCAGACTGGCCCCGAGAATCGAATAAAACCACATCGCATAAGACCGGGCGTCGGTAAACCATCCCAAAATCACATACGCCAAAGCCACCAGAATGCTGTAAGCCGGAATCAGATACGGGGCCAATGCGATGAACAGATTGCTTTTTGTCGCTGAAACGCTCCCGCCTTTTTTTGACACTTGAAAGGCCTTCACCCGTCCTCCTGAAAGCCAGACGGCCGCCGCATGCATGAGCTCATGCCCAAAAACGTAAACCCTCAGCGGCTTTGCAATCATGGTGTGCCAGGAAAGATAGAGCGTTGTGCCGGCGAGAAAAGCCATCTGCGCGGCGGTAAGCGTTGGAATGGAGGACAGGAATGCAATAAACGCGCCGGTATAGCCCATGAGAAACGGCAGCAGTGCGACCCCGACGAACGCCCCAAACCAACGCTTAAACATGATGTGCCGGGGGCACTAAAACTGAGGCACCAAGCGTTCGGCGCCGTCCAAATAAGGCCGCAGCGCCTTGGGGAGGGTCACCGTGCCGTCGGCGTTTTGGTGATGCTCCAGCATGGCAATGAAGATGCGCGCCATGCCCAGACCGGAGCCGTTCAACGTGTGAACGAAATTGACCCTCTTCGTGGCCGCCTGGCGATAACGAATGTTCGCCCGCCGCGCCTGAAAGTCCTCGAAGTTGCTGCAGCTGGAGCATTCCAGCCAGGTCTGCAATCCCGGGGACCAAACTTCAATGTCATAACACTTGGCCGCGGCAAAGCTGATGTCTCCCGTCGAAAGCGCAAGAATCCGGTACGGAAGCTCCAATTTCTGCAGGGCGCGCTCGGCATTTCCCACCAATTTTTCCAATTCATCGTAAGAAGTTTCCGGTTGAACGAATTTCACCAATTCCACCTTGTCAAATTGGTGGACGCGGGTCATGCCTTTGGTCTCCTTGCCGTACGACCCTGCCTCCCGGCGAAAACAAGCGGAGTAGGCGGTGTAATATTTGGGCAGATCGGACTCTTCAAAAACCTCGTTGGCATGGATGTTGGTGACAGGGACCTCCGCCGTCGGAATCAAAAAAAGATCGTCGTCTTTGAGCCGATACATATCGGCCTCCAGCTTTGGCAGCTGCCCTGTCCCGGTCATGCTGGCACGGTTGACCAAGAATGGAGGCGAGAGTTCCGTGTAGCCATGTTCCTTCGTATGCAAATCGAGAAGGAAATTGATCATCGCCCGCTCAAAACGCGCCCCCTGGCCGGTGAACAAAACAAAGCCGGACCCGGAAATTTTTGCCGCGCGCGGCAGATCGATCAGCTTGAGGTATTCCCCCAGCTCGAGGTGCGTCCGCACCGGAAAATCAAATTTCCGCGGTTCGCCCACCACACGAACCACTTGATTGGCGGCGGCATCAGCACCGGTCGGCACAGAGGGATGCGTGACGTTGGGAATCAACAGCAAGAAATCTTTGATTTGCCGTTCAAGCTCGGCCAGTTTCTGCTCAAGCTCCGATTCCCGCTCAGAAACGGTTTTGAGGGCCGCGACTTCATTTTCAATGGGCTTGCCCTGAGTTTTTAGCTTGGCGATTTCATCCGACTCTTTGCGCTTATCATGGCGCAAATTTTCAAGTTCGGTCAGAAACGCCCGGCGCTGCGAATCCAATTTCAACAGCTCATTGACGTCCAGACGGACGTTGCGGTTCTTCAAAGCATCTTCCACCCGCTTGCTGTTTTCCCGGATAAATTTAAGATCGAGCATCGGTTATCCCTTGATCACTCCCATGGGCTTCATGCGGCAGATGCGCTTGCACAAACCGGCCCCTGCCACCACGTCCACGACATCATTCACATCTTTATACGCTGCCGGCTGCTCCTCATCAAGCCCTGTTCTTCCACGGGCCATGGCAATGACCCCCTGCGCTTCCAATTCCGCGCGGATGGACCTTCCTTTGGAGGCCCGAATGGCGGCGGTCCTGGACATCACGCGGCCCGCCCCATGACAAGTTGAACCAAAAGTTTCCTCCATCGCCTTGGAGGCGCCCAACAAAAGAAAAGAGGCGCGGCCCATGTCCCCCGGGATAATCACCGGTTGTCCATAAGGGCGATACTGCTCAGGAAGCTCCGGGTACCCGGGCCCAAATGCGCGCGTGGCCCCTTTGCGATGCACGCACAGCGTTTTCTTTTTTCCTTCGATCGCATGGGTCTCCATCTTGGCAATGTTGTGAGCAACGTCATAGATGAGCGACATCCCCAACGCCTGCCAGCCTTTCCCGAAGACATGCTCAAAGGCGCCGCGGGCGCGGTGCATCAAAAGCTGCCGGTTGGCCCAGGCATAATTGGCGGCCGATCGCATGGCGCCCAAATAGGATTGGCCTTCGGGGGAGCTCACCGGGGCACATGCCAGTTGGCGGTCTGGAACCTCGATCTTGTATTTGGCCAGCGCCTGTCCTGCCGAGGCCAAGAAATCATCGCAAACTTGATACCCGAATCCACGCGATCCGGAATGAATCATCACCGTCACGGATCCTTCACGCAAACCAAAGAGCTGCTCCGCCAACGGGTCGAATATTCGGTCGACCATTTGAACTTCCAAAAAATGGTTTCCGGAGCCCAGGGTGCCCAATTGGTCCCGGCCGCGCGCGTAGGCGCGGTCCGAAACAGCATCCGGATTTGCCCCTTCAAGCTGTCCATTCGCTTCGGTGCATTCCACGTCGCCGGGAACGCCGTACCCTTGCTTGACCATCCATGCGGTTCCCTGGACTGCAATTTGCCGTTCCTGCGCCGCGGTAAATTCCAAATCACCGCCCACTCCGACACCGCACGGCACATCGCGAAACAACTGCGCCATCAGTTGTTTTAAGACGGGGCGGACTTCCTGAACATCGAGGCGGGTGCGGACCATCCGCACACCGCAGTTGATGTCGTAGCCGACGCCGCCCGGAGAAACAACGCCTCCCGCTTCCGGATCGGTCGCAGCCACGCCGCCGACGGGAAAACCGTACCCCCAATGAATGTCCGGCATTCCGTAAGAAGCGCGCACAATGCCCGGCAATTGGGCCACGTTTGCCACCTGCTCAAAGGCCTTGTCCGCTGCCGCTTCACGCAACAATTTTTCGCTGGTAAAAACAACCCCTGGAACGCGCATTCCAGGCCGGCTGCCGACGGGAATTTCCCATCGCCAATCGTCTATCCTTTTCATCTGGATTTCGCTGTTCATCGACGGATCAGATGTCAAACACCACTTGAGCGATCCAGAGA
>JACQQZ010000075.1 GCA_016206755.1 Candidatus Omnitrophota bacterium | reverse complement strand
TTTGCGGGATAACGCAGCCGCACCGCCGAGGCCTTGATCGTAATGCCGCGCTCGCGCTCCAGATCCATGTCGTCCAGCAATTGGTTCCGGAATTCGCGCGGGGTGATCGCGCCGGTATTCAAGAGAAGCCGGTCGGCCAAGGTGGACTTTCCATGGTCGATGTGGGCAATGATGCAGAAATTCCTGGTCAGCTGAAGGGTGCTCACGATTGGAGGTCGGCCAACTTTCTCCCGGCGGCAAGAAGCGCTTCGACTTGGGAAGAAGTCTGCGCTTCGGAATAGATGCGCAACAACGGTTCCGTTCCTGAAGCCCTCCAGAGCAGCCATGCTTCGTCGGTAAACCGGACTTTCACGCCGTCGACGGTGGAAATGGACTCCACCGTTTTTCCGGCGACTTTTTTGGGAATTCGCTTGGACAATGCGGCGGAAAAAGCAGGGGGCAAAGTTTTTTTCAGCCGGATGTCCAAGCGGTGATAAATCCAATGACCGAAGCGTTTGCGCAAATCGGTCAGCAGCCCTTCCAACGGCTGCTTGCGAACAATCATCATCTGCGCAAGCAAAAGACCCATCAGCGTCCCATCCCGCTCCGGAACGATCTTCGAGATTCCGAATCCACCCGACTCCTCCCCGCCGAACATCACCTTGCCGCTGCGCATTAACGTCGCGATGTGCTTGAATCCGACCGGCGTTTCATAAAGGGGCACCCTGAATTCTTGCGCGATGCGATTCATCAAGCCGGTGCCGGCGACCGTCTTGGCAAGCCCCCCCCGCCATTGGAGATCCTCCAGGAGGTGCATGCTCAAAAGCGCCATGGTTTCCTGAGAGCTGACGAATTCCCCTTTGGAACTCATGACGCCGACGCGATCGGCATCGCCGTCGGTGGCCAGCCCCAAATCGTAGCGTTTCTTTTTCATCGCGGCCGAAAGCAGGCGCAGGTGCGAACCGATCGGCTCCGGATGCTCTCCTCCGAAAGTCGGCTCCGGATCTCCGCGAAGCGTCGTCACCCGGCAACGGGTCCCTTCGAGCAGGCGCTCCAAGATGCGGTCCCCCGCCCCATGCATCGTGTCGATAGCAATCCTGAGCCGCGCACTGCGCAACGCCTTCCAGTCCACAAAATTCTTAACGAAAGCTCTATAAGCCGGCATCAGATCCACGCGCTGAATGCGTTTTTTAGCCAGTGCTTCGGAAAGCGGCAGGATGCGTGCCGGCGTTTTCCGCAAGCGCTCTTCAAAAGCTTTTGTCATCTCCGGATCGGCCGGGCCGGCATAGTACGGCTTGAATTTGATCCCGTTGTATTCGGCCGGATTGTGGGACGCGGTGATCACAATGGCGCCCAGAAGCTTGCGAAGCCGGATCGTCAATGAAAGCACGGGTGTCGGCGTCGGCGCAGAAGTCAAAAGCGCTTCAAAACCATTCCCCGCAAGCACCTCTGCCGCGGCAATGGCGAACTGCTCTCCGAGGAAACGGGTGTCGTAACCGACGGCAACGGAATTTTTCCTTCCCCGAATGGGATGGGCTTTCAAATAATCTGCGATGGACTGGGCGACCGCCCTGACATTCGGAAATGTAAAATCATCGGCCAGCCTGCCCCGCCAGCCGTCCGTCCCAAAACGTATGGGGACCGGCTTTAACACGCATCCCTCATCGATTTTCCGATAGATTGCTGGGCGGACGCGGGGGCAAGCCCCCGCAATGAAAGAATCGCCTGCGCCGGATCGGCCGCGCGAAAGATGTAGGAGCCCGCCACCAAGACATCCGCGCCGGCCTCGACCGCCTGCCGGGCGGTCCCGTGGTTGATGCCGCCATCGACTTGGATGTGGCCGCTGTAACCGCTGCGAAGTTTTTTGATTTTGGGCAGAACTTCCGGCATAAAATCTTGCCCGCCGAATCCCGGGTTGACCGTCATCAGAAGCACGAGGTCCAAATCGGCCAGAGAGGACCCCAGCGCCTCAAGCGAAGTTTGGGGACGAAGCGCGACGCCGGCTTTTGCGTTCAAATGTTTGATCTGCCGCACCACCGCATTGAAGTCGGGGCACGCTTCGGCATGGATCGTGATGCGATCCGCGCCGGCCTTGGCAAACTCTTCGACATACCGCTCCGGATGCTCAATCATCAAATGCACGTCAAATGGCAGGCGCGTGGCCGGCCGCAGCGCCTCGACCACGAAAGGGCCGATGGTGATGTTCGGGACAAAGTGTCCGTCCATCACATCCAAAAGAATCCAATCCGCCCCGGCCTACTCAATCCGGCGAGTCTCCTCCGCCAATCGGGAGGCGTCCGCAGACAGCATTGAGGGGGCAACCAAAATAGAATTTTTCATGGGCGCGCCCATGAGAGCATCGCCTGCGCTTGCCGCTGAATCTGCGGCGCCAATGGACCGATGACTGCAAGGTTCAAGCGTGAAGGGTTGAGCACCCGGCGTGCAACTTCCGTGACATCCGATCGCTTGGTCTTTTTTAAGCTTTCGAACACGAAACTCAACGGATGGATGACCCCCAACGCCATTTCGCTCTCCCCGATCCACAGCATGTGGTCAATGGTGTCCTCCAGCATCAACGACAATTGGCCGGTGTAAAATTCCCGGCCCCGCTCGAATTCTTCCCGTGAGATTGAATTGGAACGTATTTTTTTGAGCTCTTCCAAAATAACGCGCAGCGCTTTTAAGAATTTTTTGTGCTCGACGCCGGCGCTCACGGTAAACGCCCCCGTGTCCGCATAGCGGCGCACCTGCGTTCCGATGTCATAGGCCAGCCCCCGCACCTCACGCACCTGATGAAAAAGCCGCGAAGACATATTGCCGCCCAAAATGATGTGCAGCAAATTCAGGCCGTGAACCTGCGGGTGGTTGCGGGGAAATGCCGAAAACCCAATCGACAGATGCGTCTGCTCTGTTTCCTTCACGGCGCAATGCACCCGGGGCCGGCTCTGGCGCCCTGCGGCCCGGCGAAAACGCTGCACTTTCCCGGACCGGATCTTTGAGAACGTTTTCTGGATTTGCTCCGCCAGCATCCGGTGGCTGACAGGACCGGCGGCGGCAATCACCATGTTGGCGGGCGTGTAAAACCGGTCCCTGTACTCCACCAAGTTTTTCCGGCGAATCTGCCTTACGGATTGAGGGGTTCCCGCCAGATACATTCCCAGCGGATGGCGGGGCCACATCAACGTGCTGAGCAAGTCCTGCACGTGCTGCATCGGCATGTCTTGGTACATTTTGATTTCTTCCAAAATCACCTGGCGCTCCCGCTCAATGTCCGAAGCCCCCAATTTGGAATGGAGCGTCATGTCCATCAGAACATTCAAAGTCAACGCCAGTTGCTTCACGGGGACTCTTGCATAAACGCACGTGTACTCGACGTCCGTGAACGCATTCATCGATCCGCCCACCCCTTCAATCGCCTCTTTGATTTGGCGGGTGGTCCGCGTTTGGGTCCCTTTAAAAATCAGATGCTCCAAAAAATGCGAGATGCCGCAAGAGCGCGCCGACTCGTAGCGCCCTCCGGCCGCCATCCAAATCCCGATCGCGGCCGATTCCATCTCCGGCATGGAGGCGGAAACGATGCGCAGGCCGTTCGGAAGGACGGTTTTCGGATACATCACAGCCGGCGGCTCCACTTCGGATTTTGAAGGCAGCGGTTGACCAATTTCTTGATCTCTTGCGTCCGGGAAGGATCGGCCACCAGCGTCACATCGCCGCATTGGGCAACGATGAGATTTTTAACGCCGGCAGTGGCAATCAATTGGCCGTGGTTTGAAAAAACCAGGCAGTCCTGCGTATCGACCCCGACGTGTAGTCCCTGCACGGCATTTCCATCCCGGTCTTCCGTCAAATATCGCCTCAAGTTCGACCAAGATCCGACATCGTCCCAGGCAAAGTTCCCGGGCACCATCCAACAATCCGGCGCATGTTCCATGACGCCGTAATCAATGGAAATGGATGGAATCGTTCCGTAAAGGCGCTTGAGCTGCCGGGCAAATGCCGGCGTGCCGACCTGCGCATGGATGGTTTTCACCAATCCGCGGGTCAGCTCCGGCAGACATCGCTGGAGTGCGCGCGCAATGGCAGGAACAGACCAGACGAACATGCCGCTGTTCCAGTAGGCGCCCCGGGCGATGAGCTTCTTGGCCCCGGCTAAATTCGGCTTCTCCACATAGCGCTTGATGGGCGCCGCCCACAATCCGCTGCCCGGGATTTTCTTCCTGTCCGGTTTGAGATCGATGTAACCGTAACCGGTGGCCGGATGCGCCGGTTGAATTCCAATGCAAACCAGCCGATCGACGTCTTCCAAAGCAACGGTTCCGGCGGCGCGCGCGCACTGGGCCCATTTTTCGGCGGGCGCAATGACGTGATCCGCCGTCGCAACCACCATGACGGCCCCGGGGTCTTCGCGGCCAATCAGAAGCGCCCCCAAGCCGGCCGCCGCGGCCGTGTTCCGGCCCACCGGCTCCGGCACCCATCGCTTCTTTGAAAGCTGCGGGAGCTGTTTGCGAATCATGCCGGCGTGTTCGGCGTTGCCGATGACAAAGATATGGTCTGCAGGCATCAGATGATTCAACCGCGCATAAGCGGCCTGCAGCAGACTGTTTCGCCCGCCGATGGCCAGAAATTGTTTCGGGCAATTTCGCCGCGACCAGGGCCACAAACGCTCCCCCTGCCCCCCTGCCATCAGAACTCCCCAGAAACGCTCCCGCGGAATGCTCATCGACGCGTTGCCTCCACTAAAGGTTTGACCAAATGGGTAATCGCCTTGACCTGCGCAGAAAAATTCTTTAATTTTTTGGATTTCTGGGATTTCTGGCCGGCCCGCGCGACCGCTTGAACAATGGCGCTGCCGACAATGACTCCGTCCGCCAGCGGCGCCAACCACCGAACATGATCCGGGCGCGAAACGCCGAACCCCACCGCCAGCGGCGTTCGCGTGAGTCGTCTCAGCGCGTGGATCTGGTGAAGAATCTCTTTCGGAATCTGCCTTCGTGCCCCCGTGACACCGGTCAACGAAACGCAGTAGATAAATCCAGTGGAACAAGCGGCGATTCGTTTCAATCGCCCTTCAGGGCTTGTCGGCGCCGAGAGAAAAATCGTCGCCAGCTTTCTCGGGCGGGCGGCGCGCATCCACTCCTGCGCCTCTTCAGGCGGCAAATCCGGAACAACCACTCCGTCAAAACCGGCCGAGACGGCATCGCGGGCAAACGCGGGCAGTCCATAATGGAACAACGGATTGGCATAACCCATGGCCACCAACGGGACGTCGCACGTCTTGCGAAGGCGGCTGACGGCGTCCAGAATTTTGCGCGTCGTCGCGCCCTTTTCGAGCGCCTGCGCGCTGGAAAACTGAATGGTCGGTCCATCGGCCAACGGATCTGAAAATGGAATTCCCAATTCAACGATGTCGGCGCCCGCCGCCGCCAACGCCTCGGCCAAGACGGGGGTGGCGGCCAACGACGGGTAGCCCGCCGTCAGATAAGCGATGAAGGCGCAGCGTTTCTCTTTGTTGGCTCTCTGAAATGCTTGCTGGATTCTTTGCATCGTCAGCCCAATAGGCCCAAGGCATCGGCCACGATCGAAACGTCTTTGTCGCCTCGGCCGGACAATCCCAGAATCACGGCGCCCGACTTTGAAAGTTTCGGGGCCAGGCGGCTCAATGCATAAATGGCGTGAGAAGGTTCCAGCGCCGGCAAAATGCCCTCCGTTTCGGCCAAAAGCTGAAATCCTTCCAGGGCCTCTTTGTCTTTAACAGCCACGTATTTGGCCCGGCCGGTCTGTTTCAAATAGGCATGTTCCGGGCCGACGCCGGGATAATCCAATCCGGCGGAGATGGAATGCGCGACGGCAATCTGCCCGTCCCGATCCTGGAGAAGATAAGAGCGCGAGCCGTGCAAAATCCCAACCGTTCCAGCCACAAGCGTGGCGGCATGCTCGCCGCTGCTGATTCCATGTCCGGCGGCTTCCACGCCCAGCAATTTCACAGATCGGTCTTTGAGAAAAGGATGAAAGAGGCCGATGGCATTGGATCCGCCGCCGACGCAGGCAACCAAAT
>JACQQZ010000074.1 GCA_016206755.1 Candidatus Omnitrophota bacterium | reverse complement strand
TTTCGGAGCTCGCCGGCAAATACGGCTATATGGGTGCCGGTTCCGCCGAGCTGCTTTACACGGGCAATCGCGCGATGATTTTCTACAATCCTTACGCGTCGAAAGCCGACTGGCGACCGGTTTTCTCGAAGGGTTTATACGCAGAAGGCATGGGCATGCAGTATTTTCATGACGGTTGGAACGCCGACGCCGCATTTTTCGGCGCGCACGCGTCCAATCCGACGGGGGTCGATCACGACAACAACTATGCGAATAATTTCCAGATTTACCGAAAAAATGACTGGGCCCTGACCCACGTAATCGGTTACGGGACGGTACCCGCGCTTCGCAATACGCATCTCGTGGCCGGGTTCAGCGCGATGGGAGAAGCCCACGGCTCGATTGCCCATGAGGCCGGCCCGGCCGGAAAATACGTGCTCATCGCAGGCGCCTCAGGCGGGAGCGCGATTTACGATGACTATTATGACCCTCCCACGACGTTCTGCTCTGAGATGAACAGGCGGCATTTCTATCTTTCTTCGAAAGACAACCGGTCCGCCACCGTGATCCTTCACGACAGGATCAACGCCGTGGATCCGGGGAAACTTGACCGGTACTACCCCGAAGATTTGGGGCTGATTCAGGGAGCGCCCGGTTTGAAGCAGTTGATGTTTTTCTCGACCGCGGCCCCTTCCGTGACGACGGACGCGGTTTCCTGGAAAACGCCGGTGCAAAATGTGCGCATCCAAACAGGAAAACCGGCAGAGGTGAATTTCACGACCGGCGATGCCTCATCGGTTGGGGGCGGATCCGTCCACCCCGAGGAATATACCGGAAAATATTTCATCCGCATCATGCCGAAAACAAAACAGGTCTGGGATACGTTCGTGAACGTCGTCCAGGCCTATGATGACGGCGCGCGTTTGATGAATACTTTCGTGAAAAGTTCTTCCGGGGAGCCGGCCGAAGGCGTTCTGATCCAGCGTGAAGGCGAAGAAGACGCGCTCGCGCTTTTCAACGCGAAACCAGGCCTGGACATCGCCGGGGCCGCGCCCAATCTTCAAAATGGAAGACTGGCTTACGACCCGGCGCTTCTCGACAAGATCAAAAACGCCGCGTGGCTTAAAAAAGGCTACAGCGTCACATTCGCTTCTGCCACCGCTACCACTGAAATTTATCTGGTTGACCTTGACCCTGCCGTTGCCTGGTCCATCAAAGTTGACGGTAACGCGACAGCGCCTCTGACAGTGAGTAATCAAGGTCTTGGGCGCGCGACGGTCAATGGAGCCGGGGCGCATACCCTGAGTCTTCTTGAGACAGGACAGCCGGTTGACGCGGCGCCTCCGGTCATCTCGGACGTCGCGGGAACCAGCGCCACAACCACCGGAGCCGTCCTCACCTGGACGACCGATGAAACCGCCACTTCCCAGGTCGAGTATGGGCTGACCACTGCTTACGGATCGAGCACGTCCCTGGACAGCGCGCTGATCACCAACCATCGCGTCACCCTCAGCGGACTGGCCGCCGGCACGACTTATCACTACCGCGTCCACTCCAAAGATGCCGCCGGGAACCTGGCAACCTCCGGCGACTTCACAGTTAGAACGCAGGATCCT
The DNA here is from genome assembly GCA_016206755.1 of Candidatus Omnitrophota bacterium. Lineage (GTDB taxonomy): Bacteria > Omnitrophota > Gorgyraeia > 1-14-0-20-64-10 > JACQQZ01 > JACQQZ01. The sequence continues at coordinate 10,378 of JACQQZ010000074.1, read as the reverse complement.
CCCGACACGACCGCCCCCGCCGCCCCCACCGGTCTGACTGCAACCGCGGGCGACAGCCAGGTTATTTTGCGATGGAGCGCCAACACCGAACCGGATTTCATCCGGTACGATCTCTCGCGCGCCGCAACGCAATCCGGCCCGTACACGCTGGTTGTCTCGGGCAATCAAACCAGCGCAACCGACACGGGGTTGGCCAATGGGACCACCTACTGGTACCGGGTGACCGCCGTTGATAAGACCGGGAACGAGAGCGTTCCTGCAACGGTGAGCGCAACTCCGCTGGCCTCGTCCACCGGCAATGGATCGTTGGCCGAACAGCTGCAAATCAATGGCTGTCATTTTGTAGGCCACGATGGCGGGGACAATGCCACGCTGGCCCAGTCGTTCCGGCTGGGCGGAAGCGGGACCCAAAAGGTGCAGACCATTGCGCTGCACGTCAAGACGACGTACCTGAACGCTTGGGGCATTGGATCCGATCCGACCGGCGGCCTGCTCGTCCAACTTAGAACCGATGCGGGGGGCCAACCTTCCAAGACGGCTCTGGCTTCGGCGCTGCTCAATCCACCGATCCGCGGGGCATGGAACTCCGTGACGCTTGCCGCGCCGATCGAGGTGACGGCGGGAACGCTTTATTGGATTGTGATCGAGTACGCCGGTCCTGTCCGGTGGTGCGGCAGCTACGGCATTGGGGCAACGTCGAACGATGGCTATCCGGCGGGGACTGCAATGCGGAAATATCCGAGCGGTCCATGGCATCTCATTCCCGGCGACCTGGCGTTCAAGGTGAATGGCGCGGGGGGCGGCATCCCCAGCGCAACTCCTCCCGACACGACTCCCCCCGCCGCCCCCGCCGGATTGACTGCAACCGCGGGTGATGGCCGGGTAACTCTCTCCTGGTCGGCGAACACGGAATCTGATCTGGCCGGCTACAACATCTACCAAGCGCCGGGAGCCGCCGGACCGTTCTTAAAACTGACGGCCAACTTCCAGACCACAACCGCCTACTCCGCAACCGGCCTGACCAACGGCACGTCTTATTATTTCCACGTGAGGGCGGTAGACGCCAACGCCAATGAGAGCAGCCCCTCTGCCGCCGTCAGCGCTACGCCCGTCGCCGCCGCACCCGCCCCTGCGCCGGCGCTGCAGCAGTATGATACTTTGCTCTGGCTGGGTCACGATGGCGGGGACAATGCCACGCTGGCCCAGTCGTTCCGGCTGGGCGGAAGCGGCCCCCGCTCAGTCACCCGTCTGGAGTTCTTTTTGACTGATAAAACGTACCTGAGCGCTTGGGGCGTTGGATCCGATCCGGCCGGCGGCATCCTCGTCGAGCTCAGAACCGATGCCGGCGGCCGCCCCTCCGAAAACATCCTGGCGAGCGGGACCGTGGGCGCGCTGCAAGTTGGAAATTGGAACGCCGTTTCAGTAACCCCATCCATGGCCGTCACGGCCGGAACCTCGTACTGGCTCGTTCTCAAGTACATGGGTCCCGTCCGGTGGGGCGCCAGCTACGGCATTGGGGCAACGCCGAACGATGGCTATCCTGCGGGGACTGCGATGCGGAAATATCCGACCGGTCCGTGGCACACGATAGACCACGACCTGGCGTTTAGCGTCAGCGCTTCCTAAAACAGCATCTGTTTCAAAGTTTTTCCTATCCCCGCCGGCCCGGGCCGATTCCAGGCGTCCCGCTCCTTTTCCGAGGCAACGGAGGACTTGAGGTACTGCAGCCATCCTTGGACTGTCTTGGCATCCTGGGCGTTGGGCGTCAAAAGAAGGTACTGCTCATACTCCCGTATGGCCAGGTCCGGCCGGGCCATGTAATCGTCGTAGAGAACGCCCAAGTTGTAATGCGCTACCCCCGAGGTTGGCTGCAAAAAAATGGCCTGCTTAAAAGCGTTTTCCGCTTCCTTAAAATTACCCTGCCGGGTTTCCAAAGCTCCCAGGCGCACGTACAATTTGGTCCAGTCGCGCGTGACGGAAGACCGCAGCTGTTCCTCCGTGACGCGCCTTTCTTCATCCTTGGATTGAAGCGCGTGAAGCTTTGTTTCAGAATCCCGAACCCGACCGGTCCATCGGTTCTCCGCTGCTTTGAGTTTGTCCGCCCCCTGCGCTTGGGCTTGTTTTAATTTTTCCGCCCAATCCTTCTGCAATCGGTTCTTTTCCTGCGCGGCCTGTTTCGAGGTTTTTTGGATTTCCAGCAATCGCCGGTTGAGCTCTTTCATGCCCTTCTCCCGGCCGGCAGCTTGACTCTCGAGTTTGACGATCTCTCCCTGAAGACGCCCCGCTTCTTTTTTGAATTTCTGGCGCTCACGGTCAAAAATAAATTCCATGTCCTTTCGGATTTCTTTTTCTTCCCGGGAAAAAGCGATTCGAAGCTTGTCGACCTGCCCTACGCCCGCCGCGGGCGGTGGCGGCGGCGTTGCGGCGGGCTGCTGCAGGGCCTTCCGGGCGGACTCCAATTCGCTCCTGAGGCGCGTGATTTCCTCCGTAGATTGCCCAATGGTGTCCTCGACCGCCGCCAGTCCCTGCCGGAGCTGATCCCGCTCCTGGGAAAGATCATCTTTTTCCATCATCAGTTGCTTGATGCGATCCAAAAGTTGAGCGCGGTCATTTTTGATTTCTTGCAATTCCAACGCTGCCTTGGCGAGCTCTTTTTCAGATTCTTCTTTTTCCAACAAAAGCCGCTTGTTTTCGCGGGCAACATTTTTGAGGGAATGCCGGGGGGAAGAGGCCGCCGGTCCGGTGGATTTGTCAAGCACGCTTAAGCTGATCAGGCCTCCGATCCCCATCCCGACGCACACCAGGGCAAACCACAAAAACAAAAACGCTTTTTTGGGCATCCGGATCACTCCAAGACCTCCTTCAAACCTTTGGCGGCCCGAGGTTCCAGCGAACCGACCGGATGCTCTCCCGAGATGATGTAAGGGGTTAAAAATACGATCAGCTCTGTCTTGACATCCTCATCGTCCTTGGAGCGAAACACAGACCCCAAAATCGGAATCGATCCCAAAATGGGAATTTGATTGGTCACGTGGGCCACCCTGTCTTTGATGAGCCCCCCCATGACAATCGTCGTTCCATCTTTAATCATGATGCTGGTCTCGGCGGTCGCCGTTTCAATCACCGGAATGGCATTGCCTTGAGCCGTGGTCACCGTGCGCGACACCGAGCTGACCTCCGGAACGATGTTCATGGTGACAAAACCTTCCTTGTTGATGTGCGGCTTCACCTTCAATTTAATGCCGACATCGATGAAATTGACCGACTCAGACGTGGTGGATGTGGAAGTGCCCTGGCTGGTGCTGGTCGTCACATACACTTCCTTGGTCCCGACGTGGATGGTCGCCTCCTGACCGTCCAAAGCCGCAATGTGCGGGGTCGAAAGAATGTCTGTTTTTCCAAACCGCTGCAGGGCTTTGATCGTTAAGCCCAAGTGATCCGTACCGATGGTTCCAACCGCCAATTTTCCAAAATTGGTGATTGAGCTGGCCAGGTTGGTTTGCAGGGACAAGCGGTTGATCCACGGTTCCTTAAAGATGGTTTGCCATTCGACGCCCGCGTCAAATTCATCGGTCAGCGTCACCTGCAAGATCCTGGCCTCGATAAAAACCTGGCGCGTTTTTTGGTCAAACGCCTCTATGATCCGGCGCAGCGCCGGCATGTGGTACGGCAGATCGGAAACGACCATCGTGTTGCTTTTGGCATCGAACTGCATCGAACCGATGCTGGGGGTCAGCGCAGCCGCGACGCTGGCTTGAATGTTCTCAACCCGATTGTACTTCAATGTATAAACATCCGTCACGGTCGGAGAGGGCCGGACCACCGTTTGCATGTCCAGCATGTGAATGGCAGCTTCCGTCTGCTCCAGGCGCTCGGGAACATCCACCACCACCAGCGTTCCGGTGCTCTCATCGGCAATGATGCGGCCGATGCTCGAGCGCACCCCATCCAGCAGGGAGGCCACCCGCGGGGCATTGGCGTATTTGAGCGCCACGGTCTTGACTTGACGCTGGTCGTGGTAGCGGCTGCCGTGAAGCGCTTCAAATTCCGACTCGGTCATCACGGTCAAGATGCCGTTGCGGTTTTCCAACGCAAGGCTGTTGGTCAACAGAATGATGTCGAGCGCATCTTTGATGGTCACTTCCTGCAGGAAAAGATTGACCTGCCCTGTCACATTTCGAGTCGTGACAACGTTGAGGTCCCCTTTGACCGCCAGGAACTTGAGCGCGTCAACGACGTCGATGCCGCGCAGATCCAAGGAAATCTGCCTTTGCATTCCGTCCACCGGGGACGCCATCGTGAGGACCGCGTCCGGCGGCGGCAATTGGGCATACTGCCCTTCCGAATTTTTGGGCTGATCCTGCGGCTGATCTTCAGGAAGACCTTCAGCGACAAAAGCAAAAAGGGAGATCAGGCAGATCCAAAAACGGACTTTTCTCATCGCAGCTCGTGCACCTCACCGCTGTCGGTCACCAGAATGACGGCTTCGCGCGTCACCTCGCGAACGGTCAAAGCCCCAACGCGGTTCCCGGCTTTCAAGAAAAAAGTTTTATTGGCCTTGATGTCATTGATGATGGCTTCCGGTTCGTCGCTCCAGGCAATCCCGACCAACTTCAGCCCTTCCACAGGCGAGACCGCGGCGGCGGGGGAAGAAGCGGGGGATTGCCCCGCGGCATTGGGCACTTGAAAAACATTCCGGTCACTTAAAACCGATGCGTATTCTTCGAGGGAGGGGCCTGCTGAAACAGACGGACTTTGGTCCAAAGACGCGGTGGAGCCAGCTGGAATCTCCATAAATTTCCGAAAACGCCGCGGCGCCGTCGCCACGTCAAAAATCAATGAGACCAGAAGAAAAGATAGAAGACACGCCAGGATCAAATTGATCCGTTGAATCGGGCGATCCATGAACCATCGCCGCAATTCGCTTGCATTCAGCAGGCGCGTCCACTGCCGCGGGATCAACAACAAAAGCTTGGAAATGGGCGAAACGGCAGAAGCAGGGGTTTGCTCCCCGCCGGGCTTCTCGCCGATGGTTCGGAACAAACGTTCTTCGGGCGTCATGCCGCCACTCCGGCGGGAATGGCAACGGCCTGTCGCCCCGCCAATTTCGAAATGATCTCCAGGTCCACTTGATCGCAATCGTACATGACCAGATGCTCCAGCGCATCGTGGGCCATCATGGAAATCCGTCGAGGATAACCCTGAGTTTGACGGTGGATTTCATCCACGGCGTCTTCGGTGAAGAGGGGCCGGCGCCTGCAGCAGCCGGCGGCTTGGATTCGAAAGCAGATCATCGCGCGGGTCTGCTCCTGATCGAGCGGGGCCAGCCGGTGCCGCGTGCCGATGCGGTCCCACAAATTGCGGGTATTTTGAATGCGCGGGAGCAGCTCTTCCTGAGAAAAAAGAACCACCTGCAGAAGCTTGTGCTCGTGCGTTTCGTAGTTGAGAAGAATGCGAAGGATCTCAAGCGAGGCATCGCTGAGCTTTTGGGCTTCATCGATGAACAGGGTGGTCGTCAAATTGCGCTCGGTCGCGCGCCGAAAAAGCTCCGTTTCGATGCGCCTGAGGCACTGAGACGTCGTCGGCAAGGAGGTTCCGGACTCGGCCATGTGAAAGCTTTCAATGAGGGCGTTTAAAAACTCCAGCTCCGTTGAATAAGCCGGATTCAAAATCACATGCAGTGAGATGGACGGATACGGAGAGAGAATTTGATACAAGCGGCGGCTGAGCGTGGTCTTGCCGGTTCCGACGTCGCCGACGAGAAGACTCAAGCCCCGCCGCAGCCGCACGGCGACGCCCAAGCGGTACAGGGCGCTCTGGTGTCCTGGGGCTTCATAGAAAAACGAAGGGTCCGGGCTCGTCGAGAACGGCTCTTTTTTCAGCCCCAGCAACCGGTAGTAGCTCACGCCATCACCTGCCTTGTTCACCGAAGGTGAACTTAAAGCCATGAGGACAGCCGAAGCAATAAGTCAGTCGATTGTTTCTAGCGGCGGCCTCTGCGAGCCGGAAGGCAGGTGATGGGGTCACGCCAGCATTGTACTACGGAAGAATTCAACGCAAAAGCTTCAAAAATTCTTCCCGGCTCAATTCTGTATCGCGCAAAATACCCCTGAGTAAACCCGGAGGAATGTCTTCGCCTCGATGAATGGGCACAACAGTCGCACGACCATCCTGATGTCTAAGGTACAAGTGGCTTCCCTTCTGGCGGATTCTCTGAAAACCTGCTTGCTCAAGAACACGAACCAGTTGGAGAGGCTTGAGAATGGGAAGCTTGCTCACACCGCAACGCGGATTTGCTGAATGCCGACAAATCGAGGAGGCGGTACGCGAACTCCTTCAACTTCCAAACACAGTTCAATGGCTTCGCGAATTCTCTGAAGTAGCTCTGGAATGGATTTCGCCTGAGTATGACAGCCCTTCAGATCCGGCACTTGGGCAATGTAGGCACCGGTCTCATCTTGCTCGATTAACACAGTATATGCTAGCTCTTTGCGCATAAAACTCTCTTTCGTAGTGAAAATGTATTGCATCGGTGGGTGCGCATGGCCCGAAGTATAAGCTGAACCATAGATTCCTCGATAAAAGTCTAACACCAGGCCGAATCAAGCGTCAAGGGTCTGTACCCCTGCTAGGTGAAATCGAGCATGATCTCATTGAGGCGCGGAATGCTGGCGGCTTCCGCTTTTTCGCTCAGGCCCGTCAAACGGGATTCGTACGTCGGCCGCTCGTTCTGGTAGAAAACGCCCAGGTAAATTTTGGAGCCGTCCAGGGCCAGCTTGAACGCATCGGCGCGATTCCTGGGGTCATGCGTTTCAGGAATAACCGCCAATTGCGGGGGAAGCTCTTTGTAGGTGTTGTAGAACGTGATGCAGGGACTGATGACGTCAATCAGCGCGAATCCGCGATGGTCCATCGCCTTCATGATGATTTCAGCCAACTCTTTGGCTTTGCCGGAATAAGCGCGCGCCACAAACGACACGTCATAGGCGATCGACATGGCGATCGGGTTGAGCGGAATTTCCGTCGTGCCGTAAGGAGCTCCTGGATACGCCTTCCCCAGGGGAGAAGTGGGCGACCCCTGCCCTTTGGTCAAACCGTACGTCCCGTTGTCCATCACGATGTACTTGATGTCCGGATTGCGCCGGGCGGTATGCGGAATGTGCCCGCCGCCGATGGCAAAGGCATCCCCGTCGCCGCCGACGGCCACCACCGTCAAATTCGGATTGCCCACTTTGATGCCTGTGGCAATCGGAAGCACGCGGCCGTGGACGGTATGGAAACCGTAGGACTTCACATAAGGCGGCAGACGCCCCGAGCAGCCGATGCCGGAAGCAAAAACAAGGTTCTTCGGATCGACATCCTTGGCGGAGAGCGCATTGCAAATGGCCTGCAGCACGCCGAAGTCGCCGCAGCCGGGACACCAAACCGGTTCGATTTTTGTTTTGTATTCCTGAGCGCTGATTTTTGGCATGGGGTGTCAGGCCGCCTTTTCAATCTGCTGCAGGATGTCTTGCGGATCGAAAGGCACCCCGCCGAGCCGGTTGATTTGAATGAATTCAAGACCATGGTTAAAATTCTGCTTCAAGAGATTTGCAAATTGCCCGCTGTAGTTGAGTTCCGGCACAATCAGCTTCTGAATGCCGTGTTTCGTCAACCATGCCTGAATCGCATCTTTGGGCAGAGGGAAAAGAAGCTTCGGATGAAAAGCCGTGACTTTAATCCCCGCCGCGTTGGCTTTGGCAACCGCTTCGCGAATGACGCCTTCGCTGGAACCCCAGCCCATGACGCCCAGAACGGCCGGACCTTCCGTTCCGTAAGTCCGGTAAATGCCCGGCTCGTTGCGGATGTTGAGAAGCTTCTTGTAGCGCTTGTCCGTCATCTTCGTGTGGTTGTCTTGCTCGTAATTGAGCGCACCGGACTCGGTGTGCTCCAATCCCGTGCAGGCGTAGAACGCATCGGCCATTCCGGGGACGGCCATCGGCGAAACGTAATTTTCCGTCATCTTAAAACGCCAGTACGGCTGCTGGAGCTCTGCGGTCGTCGGAGTCCGCCGCGACTCGATGGCGACACCGGTCAAATCCGGCTTGGCAATGGTGGCTTTGCGCTGCGCCAAATATTGATCGCTGAGCACGATCACAGGGGTTTGATATTTTTCGGCAAAGTTGAATGCGCGGATCATCCCGTAGAAACAGTCCTCAACGCTGGAGAGGGCCAGCACGACCCGAGGCGAATCTCCATGTCCGCCGAAGATGGCAATGTTGAGATCGGACTGCTCCGTCTTGGTCGGCATCCCCGTCGACGGGCCTGCGCGCTGCGCATCCACAATCACCGCAGGAAGCTCAGCCATCGTGGCCAGCCCCATCATCTCGACCATGAGCGAGAGTCCCGGGCCCGCGGTGGCCGTCATCGCTTTGCGGCCTGCAAAAGAAGCGCCCAGCACCACGCCGAGTGCGGCAATCTCATCCTCCGTTTGGATGATCGTGCCGCCGACCTTCGGCAATTCCTTGGCCAGCATTTCCAAAATGCTTGAGGCCGGCGTGATCGGATAACCGGCGTAAATTTTCAGCCCTGCAGCCAGCGCCCCCAGCGTCAACGACTCATTGCCGGAGAGCATCAGCTTCGGTTGTTTGTTGGCGGGGGGCTCGATGCGAATGCTGTCCTGCTTTTTGACGCTGGCTTCGACATAGCGCGCGCCGGCAGCCAGCGCTTCCATGTTCTTCTGAAGCACTTGCTCGCCTTTGCGGCCGAACTTGTCGCGAACCAAACCTTCCAAGCGCTCGCGCGGCACGCTAAAGAGAGAGGAAAGCGCTCCGAGGGCCACCAGGTTCTTGGTCAAACGCACGCCGATTTCTTCCATGGCGATTTTCGTAAACGGAATGGGGTACTTGATGGTGCGCCTGTCCTCATCGGGCAAAAAGTCGGTGTTGTCGTACACCAGAACGCCGCCGTCGCGGATGGAAGAATAATGCTTGTCGTACGCTTCGCGGTTGAAGGCGACCAAGACATCGATCTTGCTGCCCTGAGAAAGTAAAAGCTGGTCGCTGACGCGCACCTGATACCAGGCGTGCCCGCCTTTGATCTCCGCCGGATACGTCAAAAAGGTGTATATCTCCAAACTGGACCGCGCGCAGGTGAGTGTAAACAGATCCCCGCAGCTGATGACGCCCTCTCCGCCTTCCCCGCCGAATCTAAAAATGTGATCCAGTGCCATGGAATTTATCCGTCTCTCTTTTAAGTTCTTTCAGTTTTTGGAAGCAGGTGTTGCCGCGTATTTTTCCGCCCAACTGTCCAGCTCCAGCGAGAAATATTTGACGCGGATTTTTTTATACTCCGTCACCGAATACAGGACCGCGTATTCCGCGGTCCCCGTGGCCTCGGCGATCGCCGCCACCATCGCCTTGATCTCCGGGCCGTTTCTGCCATGCATCATCGTAAAGATCGTATAAGGCCAATCGTCATAGGTCGGCCGCTGATAACAGTGGCTGACTCCGCGGAAGCTGCCCATCACAGGCCCCAATTCTTCCACGCGGTCCACCGGCACTTTCCAAACGCCCATACCGTTGACGACAAAACCGGCGCTGCGATGGTGAAGCACGGCAGCGTAGCGGCGAATCATCTGCCGTTCCTTAAAACTTTCGACGTACGAAAAAAGCTGCTCTTCCGAAAGTCCCCATTTCGCGCCCAACTGCGCATAGGCATCCGGATGCACCGGCAAGTCCTCCTGCAGGCAACGGATGGCTTGAATTTCCTTCTCCGTCACAACGGCTGCTTCCGGCGCCGTCTTCCAGGACCAAACGGCCCCCGAGGGCAGGGGCTCGGCGGGGTTGCTCTCGCCGGTCACATCCAACTGAACGCCGATCTTAAACAATCTGAGCGTCGGAAGAAGCCGCGTCTTCTGCGCCCCCGCCAACTCGTGAAGCCGGTTGACCGTCCGCTCCAAGGACACTGTTGGAGGAAGCGCGATCGTAAACCACAAATTGTAGTCGTGGTTGCGGCCGTAGTTGTGGCTGACCCCCGGGTGTTCATTGATCACAGCCGCGGCTTCATCCAGACGTTCCGGCGCAATTTTCATCGCCACAAGCGAGCTGGCGTATCCCATTCGCCGCGTGTCGAAGATGGCGCCGATCTGGCGGATGACCCCTTCGTCTTTCAAAGCCCGAATGCGGCGAATCGTTTCTTCCCCTGACAACTGCGCCTTTTTTCCAAGCTCCTCAAACGGCCGGGGGGCGCACGGAAAATCTTGCTGGATGAGATTCAGCAGCTTCTTATCGGTGTTGTCCATCTTCCTCTAAGCGGTACCGTTTCCGGGTGTGCCAGGTTCACTTCTTATTCTCTCCATTTTTCCGGGAACCTGGCACTCCCGGAAACGGTACCGCTT
>JACQQZ010000073.1 GCA_016206755.1 Candidatus Omnitrophota bacterium | reverse complement strand
GCGATCGGCTTGCCGAACTGAACGCGTTGAATGGCGTATTTGGCGCTGACGCTCAAGAGCTCTTTGCACCCGCCCAAGCACCCGGCTGCCAAGCTCAATCGCCCGCGGTCCAAAGTCTTCATGGCCGTGGCAAAGCCATAACCGACCTGCCCCAGCACGTTGTCCTTGGGCACGCGCACATCTTCAAAAATCAGCTCTGTCGTCGGACTGCCGCGAATTCCCATTTTCGCGTCGACTTTTCCGGGACGAAACCCTTTCATCCCTTTTTCGACGATAAAAGCGGTCACGCCGCCTCGCGGGCCGAGCGCCTTGTCGGTGACCGCAAAGAGGACGATGACATCGGCAATCGAACCATTGGTGATAAAAGTCTTGGTGCCGTTTAAGACGTAACTGTCTCCGTCGCGCACGGCGCGGGTCTCAATGGAAGCCGCATCGGAACCGGCGCCTGGCTCCGTCAATGCAAAGCAACCCAGCCATTTTCCCAGGACCATCGGGGGCAGATACTTCTGCCGTTGCGCGGGGGAACCGTCGAGCAGAATGGATGTAATGGCCAAAGCAACATGCGCCCCCATGATCACGGAGGTCGAGGCGCATCCCCGGGCCACTTCCTCGCCGACGATGCAGTGCCCGATTTCGCCCATCTCAGCGCCGCCGTATTCGGCCGGGACGGAAACGCCGAAAAATCCCAGCTCTCCCATCTGCGTCAAAACCTGGCGCGGCACCTCATGCTCGCGATCGATTTGGGCGGCAATCGGCTTGAGCTCCTTCTCGACAAATTTTTGGACGGTTTCCTGCAGAAGCTTTTGTTCATCCGTAAAAGTAAAATCCATCCGGTTCTCCTCTGTATTCGTGAACAATCCCGCTTGCTTGCTCGTACAGCGGTACCGCTGTACGTGACACTAAACGTCTTGGAATTTCGGCTGGCGTTTCTCCAAGAACGCCTTGAGACCCTCCTTCATGTCCTGAGTCTCGCAGACTTTTCCAAAAAGTTTCGACTCAAGGGCCAATCCTTCCGGCAACGGTTTGTTCACTCCCTCACGAATCGCCTCGACAATGGCGGTGGCGGCCACGCGGCCTTTTGAAGCGATTTTCTTGGCCAATCCCTGCGCCTGCTTGAGCACTTCTCCGTCGGGAACCACTTTGTTCACCAGGCCGATGGCGTACGCCGTCTGAGCGGTGATCATGTCCCCCGTTAAACAAATTTCCAGCGCGCGGGAAACGCCGACGAGCCGGGGCAGGCGCTGCGTGCCGCCGAAGCCGGGAATAATTCCCAGATTGATCTCCGGTTGGGCAAATCGTGCGCGGTCGCTGGCGATGCGCATGTGGCAGCTTAAGGCCAGCTCCATTCCTCCGCCTAAGCACAGGCCATTGATGGCGGCGATGACAGGATAAGGCATCGATGAAATTTTATTGAACACGCCCTGTCCCAAAGCGGTCGCTTTTTCGCCGTCAGCCGCGCCTTTTAAAAAGGCGATTTCTTTAATATCGGCCCCTGCAATAAAGAAGGCGCCCGCCCCTGCGATGACGGCGGTTTTTAATTTTTTATCCGCGGAGAGTTTGTCCAAAGCAGCACTCAGTTCCGTCATGACCGGCGTCGACAACAGATTGGCCGGAGGGTTATTCACCGTCACGGTGGCGACAGCTTCCTCGACGGAAATGGTCACATATTGCGCTTCAGGCATAACGTGCCTCTCTTTCTTCCGGGGTTAATTTTACGGCTCATCCTTCAAATGGGAGGACTTTAAGCTCCCGGTAACGATGGTGCCGTCCTGTTGAATCACCCACGACCGTACCTCCGGTTTCAGCAAAGCGCCTGGTGAGGACCAATTGTTCGCGCCGGCTGCATAACAGTACGCCCACCGAGAAGTGGTGTTATCCTTGAACGGAATTAGAGCCTGTGGAGTTTGGAGCAAATTGGTAGGATACGTATCCCACTGATTGTAATAGTAAAGCGCGGCTTGTCGAAGCAGCTGCAAATGAATCTCTGCTTCCCGGTCCAAAGCGCGTTGGCGGTCGGCGGCCAGATTGATCATGGTGATCGTCGCCAGGACCCCCAGGATCAGGGCGGTCCCGAGCAATTCCAACAATGTAAAACCGTCTCTTTTACGCATAGTCAAAAAACCCGCGCTTGGAGCCAACGCCGGTCAATCCGGCAGCCACCATGCGCCGCAACCGGTGAGCCGGATGAAACCGAAACCCGAATTCCCGCGTGAATGCTTCCAAACCTTGGAGGATATTATCGACACCGGCAGAATCTGCGTAATGCAAAATGCCCCCTCTCTCCAAAGGATACCCCAATCCCGCCACGACCCCCAGGTCGATGTCGGCTGCCGTCGAAACATTTTCTTGCAGCGACAAGACCGCTTCATTGACCATGCCATACATCAGGCGCTCCGGCGAGAATTTCCCTTTTTGAAGCGGCTGAGCGGCCTGCGCCTGCGCGATGAGTTTTTTCAAAGCTTCATCTTCCGCGCCGGCCGATTTCGTATCGGCCGCCTGGGCATAACGGAAAAATCCGGCGCCGTTTTTTCGGCCCAAACGATTGGCGGCGATGAGCTCCTCCCACAGGCGCGCCGGCTGCATGCGGGCGCCGTAACCTTCCAACAACACTTTGCCGGCCTCGGCGCAAACATCCAAACCCAACGCGTCGACGAGGGTAAACGGTCCCATCGGCCAACCCAGGGCCATCATCGCCTGCTCAATCTCGGAAAGCGCCGCCGATCCTTCCTGCAGGCAGATCACGGCTTCATTGAGGTAGGGCATCAGGAGGCGATTCACTAAGAATCCCGGGCATTCGTTGACGCGCACCGGCAATTTTCTCAAAGATTCGGAGAAGGCGGTCGCATCATCAACGGTTTCCTGCGCGGTCAAAAGACCGGGGATCACCTCGATCAATTTCATGACGTGCGCCGGGAAAAAGAAATGGATGCCGATGACTTTGCCGGGACGTTTCGTGGCGGAAGCCAAAGCGGAGATGGACAGCGCCGACGTATTGGAAGCCAAAATGGCGGAGGGCTGGCAGTGCCGGTCCAGCTCCGCAAAAACTTTCTTCTTGAGCTCCATCCGTTCCGGAACTGCTTCAATCACGATGTCGGCGTCTTGAAATTCGGCGTAATCCGTGACGGCCGAGATCAGCGCCATCTTCGATTCCAATTCCTGAGGAGACATCTTGCCCTTGTCGACGCGGCCCTGATAAATCGAGCGGGCGATTTTGACCGCTTTGTCCGCCAATTCAGGCGTCACTTCCTTGAGCACCACCGGAACGCCGCTGTAAGAAATCACCTGGGCAATCCCGGCCCCCATCGTCCCGCCGCCGACCACCCCGGCTTTGTAAATGTACATCAGACGCGCTCCACGACGATGGCCCCGCCCTGCCCGCCGCCGACGCACATCGTGGCCAGACCCAGCGGCACGTTGCGCCGCTTCATCTCATTCATCAGCGTGATCACCACGCGAGCCCCTGTCGCCCCCACCGGATGACCCAGGGCAATCGCGCCTCCATTGACGTTTAAAATTTCGCGGTTGAGCCCCAATTTTTTCTCGACGGCGATGACCTGCGCCGCGAACGCCTCATTCAGCTCGATGAGGCCGATGTCTTTGAGTGCCACCCCGGCCTTGCGCAGCGCAATGGGAACGGCTTCCACAGGACCGATGCCCATGCGCTGCGGCTCCACGCCGGCAAACCCAAATCCGCGGATCCGGACCATCGGCGTCAGCTCGAGCTCTTTTGCGCGCCGGGCCGACATCACCAAAACAGCGGCCGCCCCGTCGGAGATGGGGCAGGAGTTGCCCGGCGTCACCGAACCGCCTTCTTTTTTGAAGACGGCCGGGTATTGGCTTAAGATCTGCTCGCTCAAGGCCGGGTTGATCGTTTCGTCTTGCGTCATGATTTCCGGAGGAAGCTCCCGGCCGTACGCCTTTTTTGGAATGGTGACCGGGACGATTTCATCCCTGAAGCGCCCCTCCCGCGTTGCGCGAAACGCCCGCTGATGGCTTAAGGCCGCAAATCTGTCCTGCTCCTGGCGCGAGATTCCAAATTCCGCGACCAAATTTTCGGCGGTCTCCCCCATAATCTGACAACAGACAGGATCCGTCAAGCCTTCCCACAGGGAGTCGACCAAGACGGAATCCCGCAGATGCTTGCCAAAACGCATGTCGCGCGAGACGTACGGGGCCTGGCTCATCGATTCGGTTCCGCCGGCCACCTGGAGATCGGCCTCCGCCGCTTGAATGTTCAGCCACGCGCCGTGGATGGCTTGAAGTCCGGAGGCGCAGTTGCGCTGCACGGTGTATGCCGGCACCTCTTTTGGAATCCCGGAACGCAGGCCGATCACGCGCGCCACATTGGGCGCGTCCGATCCCTGCACGACGCATCCAAAAATCAGATGCTCGATCAATTTGGGATCGACACCGGTGCGTTTCAAAAGCTCCGTGGTGACGATCTGTCCCATCCTTGCCGAAGGAAAATCTTTCAGCGCGCCGCCCAAGTTGCCTTGAGGCGTACGCACCCCGGATACAATCACGACGTCAGTGGCCATTGATTCTCCTCTGTATGCTGCTATGTTACAACCGGACCAATTGCTCGATTTGAGGCAAAAATTTCCGGGTCTCTTCCTCGCCCTGCCGGATCAGATCATCCACATTGTAAAACTCATACCAATTGATGCGCGGGATCGTCGGGTGCAACGCCACATCCGCCTGCGCGCAGCCATGCTCGGCCAAAATGAATTCCATCGCCTGCATCGAGTGCATGATGATGTCCGCAATTTTCGGAGAAAAGAAATCAAGCAGTTTGCGGTTGAAGGCAAACCGCCATTTGGCCCAAGCCCCTTTGAGCTGAGCGGTGCGCGCGGCCTCTTCCTGAGCGGCCTCTTCCCATTTCTTCTGAATGTCGAGCGGGCTGGGCAGCGTATTGACGGCGATGATTTTATGAACGCCCATTTTCACGAGAACATCCACGGGGACAGGATCGAGAATCCCGCCGTCGATCATTTGGCGTCCTCCGATCGGATGCGGGACAAAAATCGCAGGAATGGAAATGGAGGCGCGGACCGCATCCAGCACGGACCCCGTTTCGCAGATGACCAATTCACGGCGCATGTAGTCGCACGCGGTGATTTTAATGGGCGTTTTCAAATCGTGGAACGTTTTGCCTTCCAAATACCGTCCCAGCAATTTCATCACGCGCTCCCCCGTGATAAAACCGTATTTTGGAACCGGAAAAACAATGTCTCCTGCAAACAAGCTGAACGTCTTCCACCGGCCGCGAAATCCTTTGGCGACTTCTTCCAATTCGTAAGAGGTCATCCCGGCGCACCAGAGCGCTCCGATGAGCGCCCCCATCGACGAGCCGGCGACGACGTCGACGTAAATTCCCTCTTTTTCCAGAACGCGCAAGACGCCGATGTGCGCCAGCCCCAAGGCCGCTCCGGAACCCAAGGCCAGCCCCAAACGCACATCGCCGATCTCCCGGGCGATGCGTCGCACAGCCCGGGCATAAGAAGAACCCGGGTCCCGCACGACAATCGGCAAACCCCCTTCGACAGGGGCCGCACCCGCATGGGGAAGCGTGGCGCCCACCGCATGCCGCAGATAGTTGATCTGCTCTCCCGGGGGAACGCCCTCTCCCAATTCCGTCACGACGATCTGCAAACGTTCGCCCGCGCGTTGAACGGTGCGCTTGAGCTCCGCCGCCAATTCCCCGGCGGCTTGCAAATTTTGAGGGGTGGTGTCGCTGACCAGGTGGATGGCATCGGCTTGGGTAAGCCCTTTGAAGACGCTGCGATCCATTTCATAGGGCAAATCAACGATGACGTAGTGGAATTCATGCGCCAAAAATGCCAACAGGGGCGCAATCTGCGTGACGTTGGACACCATTTTCGGATCGTGCGCAATATTGAGCGTCGAAATGCCGATCGGATAAGTCACCAGGGAGCTGTGAACGCGCGCGGGCTCAAAAACCGCTCCGCGCAACGTGATGGCCGGCGGCTGCGACGGAGCCCCGAGCAAGCTGGAAATCTCGGATCCTGAGGGGCTCATGTCCAACAGAACAACCCGTTTGCCGGTTTCTTTTTGGATGGAACAAGCCAAATTGACGGCGTACTGCGTGCGGCCCATACCGCGGGTGGCGCTGTAAATGGAAACGATCGTCGCTTCAAAAACGCGTTTGGCGTTCTCGCGGCGGCGCTGACCCAAACGCCGGGAGAGCGTTTGGCTGAAATGGACCGCCAGCGAGGGAATGTTGCGCAACAAAGCGTCGAACTCATCCTGCCGGATGCGAATAAAGATGGAGTCGTTCAAGGCGCGCACGGAAACGGAGTGCGGCTGTTGCGTCAGAAGGGAGATGACGCCGAAGTAATCGCCGCGGTGAATGATTTCAAGCGTTTCTTCCTGGCCGGAGGGATGCGGCATAAAAATCCTGGCGCGTCCGGTGACCACCACGTACAACGCGTCCGGCGGGTCGCCTTGGGCATAGACCAACTCGTCTTTTCCGACGTCCACGAGGCGGGAATGGTGGGCAATGAGGGCGAGCTCCGCATCGCTTAACCCCGCAAACAGGGGCAGCTGTTTTAAGATCAGCCGTTTGTTGACGGAACGATGGTTGGAATCCGCGTGGGCAGCCGTCATGTTTTTGAGCGCCTTTCAGAACCTCGCGTGAACCGCGTGGCGAGCGCCGCTGGCCAGACCCGCCCCGCGCGGCCACGGGAGGTTCTGAAAGGCGCTCTTTGTCAAGGCGAGGCCTTTTTCCTGGCGCGCGGCCCGTAGTGATAATACTGGTAGTAACGGGATTCCTGTTCTTCGCGATGCCGGTTGAGAATCCCGAACAACAGCTTTGCCTCGCCGACTTCGACCAAGCGTTTTTTCGCCCTCACCGCAGCTTCCCGATCCGTCCGCCCCGAGCGCACCACAAAAATCGCAGCATCGGCGGATCGCATCATGACGATCGAGTCGATCACGGGAGCCACCGGAGGCGTATCGATGATGACGTAGTCATATCTGGATTTGAGAGTTTCGAGCAAAGAAACGAACTTCTCCGAAGCCAAGAGATCGACGGGGGAGCCCTCCACCTGGCCCGCAGGGAGGATGTCCATTTTTCCCGCCGCTTCTTTCGTGACCCGGATGGATTGAAATAGGCCTTCCAGGTCCGCGCCTCTTTCAAGATAATCGGAGAGGCCGGGCATTTGACGGGTCCCTAAAATCCGATGCACGGAGGGACGGCGCAAATCCGCATCAAGCAAAAGCGGTTTTTTCCCAAGCTCGCACAGCGCCATCGAAAGATTTGCGGCGAGAAACGACTTGCCTTCTCCCGGCAAAGCGCTTGTGACCAGGATGGCTGCGCTCGGTCGATCGGGCAAAAAGAACTCCAGGGTCGCCCTCACGCTGCGGACCGATTCGGTAAACGCAGCGGGGGCATCGCTGAAGAGGCGCCCCCTGCCTGGATGAATTTTCAGAATCTGACGGGGCACCGCCGGGACATATCCTAAAAAGGGGATTTGGAACAACGCATCAAAATCCTGCTGGCTGGAGACGGTTTTCCGGGTCGACTCCGTCGCTACCGCCAACGCCATCCCCAAAAACATCCCCACCGCGCCGCCGCGAGCCGCTGCCCCGCGGCGATCGGGGGCAGAGGGCGCCTCAGGCACACCGGCATAGCTCACCACTTTGACGTTGTTGGTGGTCAACCCCTCTTCAACGGACAGCTCATTCAGCCGCGTAAATAAAACGCCGTGCACCTCTTGCAGCGTATCCACTTCTTTCTTCAGGGCATCGTACTGAATGGACAACCGGCGCATTTGGAGAATGCCCTGTTCCGCGTCCGCAATTCTCTGCCGCAATTCTTCCCTGCGGGTTTTCAGGCCTTGAACAACGGGGTGTTTTTCCAGGTACTGCGGCGCGGCGTCGATCAGCTCTTTCTCGGTGCCGATCAGGGCATCGTTGTAATCTTTGAGGTTTTGAATCGTCGTGTTCTGCTGGCCTTCGCTGAAATCGATGTTCCCGTACTGCTCGATGAATTCCTGAAGCGCCAGGCGGGCCGCGACAACCTTTTCTTCCATCTTGCCGATTTCCGCATGCAGCCATTCCACGCCGCCGGTGGCTTGCTTCTGCTGTTCCTCCAAATTCAGTCCGACGTAGGTGTCCGCCACGCTGTTGGCGACCAAAGCCACCAGGTGGGGATCGTCCCCGGTGGCGGTCAACTCAATGAGATTGGTTTTATAAACGACGGCGGCTTTGATCATTCCTTCCAGGACCGAAGAGGGATTCTCAGCGTTCTGGAACTGCGGAAAAAGAGTGAGGTTATAATCCTGGACGACGCGCTCCAAAACCAGCGGGCTGGTGATCATCTTCATTTCGGTCGCCAGGAAATTACCTTCGTCGACAAAAAAAGAGGTGCTCTCGCGAAATTGGGTGGGGTTGGAGCGCGTAGAATCAATGCGGATCTTGGCCACAGCTTCGTATTCATTCGGGATTCTCTGCATGTAAATGTCCGTCGCTGTCCAGCCGGCAAGGGTGGTGGCCAGGATCAGCCACTTGCCTTTTTTAAAACACCTCGAATAATCGCTGAACTGCCAATCCTGCAGCGTCTTCAGAGGCGTGATCATCGTGCCTTCACGGGGGGGCGGGAGAAACCGGCATGGCTAGGCGTAAAGAAACCTCCTTTTTCGCTCACAGCAACGCATCATACCAGAGACCCCAGCCCGCGTCGATGCTGAGTGCAATGCAAAAATAAACGGGGATTTCAGGGGGGATTTCAGGAAGGTCTGCGCTTTCTATTGCAGGGGGTTTCTGGAAACGTCGAAATCGGCGGTTTGGGAGACGTCGGATAAGGTGGCGATCAGATAACCCTCCTTGAGCTCAAAGCGCGTAAATTGGAGGGAACCCATGTTCCGGTTGAGAGATTCATTGGCGCCGGATTCCAGCAAGCGGCAGAGCGGTTCGGGGAGCGGCGTCGAACCGATGTGAATGCTTCTGATCTCCAATTGGAGAAAGCCCGCCGGGGCGGAAATGCCAATTTCCGCCCGCAAGAGCAGCTCGAGAGGGCCGACGTGGGCCGTTCCGGAAGAATCCACAAGGCCGGGATGGATCTTGATTTCAATATCCGTCACCTGTTTCAAAAAGCGCGGCTCGATCTGGCGCCTGGAAAAATTTTGAATTTCCAGTTCCGTGTAGATGCGCGTGACCTCCGGCAACCCC
Organism: Candidatus Omnitrophota bacterium; assembly: GCA_016206755.1. GTDB lineage: Bacteria > Omnitrophota > Gorgyraeia > 1-14-0-20-64-10 > JACQQZ01 > JACQQZ01. The sequence continues at coordinate 1,374 of JACQQZ010000073.1, read as the reverse complement.
AGCGTCTTTAAAAGCCCGCGCACCCGATCGGAAAAAATTTGAAAAGGGAGCGTGGAAAAAGATTGCAGCAGCGGAAGCAGCTGGGGGGTCCCTGGCCGGCGCGCCGCGGGCGAAACAGCGGCAGGTAAAAGAGGGGCCGGAGACGGCTGTGGAGGCGCAGCGGCCAGGTCCAGGGGTGCAGGAACCGCAGCCGGAGAATAGGAGGGTTGTTCCTGAATAGGATTTTGCCGGGATGCCTGGACCGTTCTCTCAACCGCCTGAAAGGTCGGATAGATTTCCCGGCGAGGATAAAAGATGCCTTGCCCCAAACGGTCTTGGGATTCACGCGCAACAGCCACCTCGGCCGGATGATGCGATTCCCGAATCACCTCTTCGTACAATCGCCTGGCCTGCTTGAACAGCCGGCCCCGCTCGTAGATTTGCGCCATTTCCAATTTCAGGGCGCCCGGGGTGGGAACGGCAGCGCTGCGGGAGAGCAATTCCGCTTGCCCCATATCGGGCTGATTGGGATAGAGCTGAACGGGGGGACGATTGAGGGGACCGACCGGCACGCGCCAAATCTGAAGGGGGCCCCACCCCGTCAGCAGCGTGGCCGTGATGCCGTAGGCAAACCATTCTTTCAAAAATTCGCGCATGACGTCCCCTGATTATAGGGAAGAAAAAGGGGTTTGACAAGCGTCAATACCCCAACGGTCAATACCCCAACTCTTTGAGGGCGTGCGGTTTTTCGCGCCAATTTTCTTTGACTTTCACCCACAGATCCAAATAAACGTTCTCGCCGAGCAATTTTTCAATCGCCTGGCGGGCCGCCGTCCCTGCGTTTTTCAAAAGCTCTCCCTTGGCGCCGACCACAATCGCTTTCTGCGTCGGGCGTTCCACCCAAATGCAGGCGCGCATGTAGACTATCGGCTGAATCGGATTTCTTTTTTCGTGGCCTCTGACGCGCCGCGTGGTGCGGCGCTTGCGGCGGGCCCATTCTTCAATGCTGACCGCAACGGCATGCGGCAATTCATCGCGCACAGCCAGTAAAATTTGCTCCCGGATGAGCTCGGCTGCCAGGAATCGCGTCGGACGATCGGTCCACTGATCGTCCGGAAACAGCGCATCTCCGGCGGGCAAATGTTTGACCGCCGCTTCGAGCACAAAATGGGTGCCGTCGCGGGTCGCTGCGGCAATCGGCATGATTTCGGCGTCGGGCAACATTTTGGAAAGCTCCTCCATTTGAGGCAAGAGCTTGGGCTTGGCCACGCGGTCGATTTTGTTGACGGCCACCACCACCGGTTTTCCCGGAGGGACCAGCTTCGACAGCCGGCGGTCTTCCTCGGTCACGCCCCGCGAAGCATCGGTGACCCAGATCACCACATCCGCTTCCTC
>JACQQZ010000083.1 GCA_016206755.1 Candidatus Omnitrophota bacterium | reverse complement strand
CGTAGCTCAGCCCGGATAGAGCACTAGCCTGCGGAGCTAGGTGTCGTGCGTTCAAATCGCGCCGGGCGCACCATCTTGAATTTAATTTTGGTCCCGCGCGATTTGAGGGGAGCCACGAGCTTTTGCTTAGGCGAAGCTCCGGTGGAGCTTCGCGACTTTCGAGGGCCGGCTGGCCGACCTGGAGCGAACGAAGTGAGCGGACGGCGCCAAATTGCGGCGGGCGCACCATTTGCCGTACCGCAATACCCTGATGCCTGTCATTGACCGCATCTACATGTCGGAAGCGCTCAAAGAAGCCAAGAAGGCTTTGGAGGCGGGAGAAATTCCCGTGGGTGCCGTTATTATGCACCGCGGGCAATTGATCGGCCGCGCGCACCATCAAACGCATGCGTTGAAAGATCCGACGGCACATGCAGCGATGATTGCAGTGACGCAAGCCGCCAACGCACTGGGGAATCGCTGGCTCAAGTCCGCCATTTTGTATTCGACGGTCAAGCCGTGCGCAATGTGTGCCGGCGCGGTGGCGTTGGCCGGAATCGCCCGCGTGGTTTATGGCGCGGTTCCGTTGGCGCTGAAGACTCCGAAGGTCAAAACGAGTTCCGGGGTGCTGGGGCAGGAAAGCGCCACGCTGCTGTGTGCTTACAAAAAATACCGCAGGAATCGTAAGCGTTTGTTGTTGTAATCGGTAAAATTCGGAGAGGTGGCAGAGTTGGCTGAATGCAGCTTCCTGCTAAGAAGCTAGGGGACCAAAAGTTCCCTCCTGGGTTCAAATCCCAGCCTCTCCGCCATATTTTGATTTTGAAGTTAACGTGGGGCGACCTCGCTCATGAGCTATCTCGTATTTGCACGGCGATTCAGACCACAGCGGTTTGAAGACCTGCTCGGACAAGATCCGGTCACGGCCACGTTGCGCCGGGCCATCGAGCAGAAACGCATCGGACACGCCTATCTTTTTGCAGGACCTCGCGGCACCGGCAAGACCTCTACCGCTCGTATTTTCGCCAAGGCGCTCAACTGCGAAAAAGGCCCTATTGCCGATCCTTGCAACGAATGCGGCAGCTGCAAGGAAATCACCGAAGGCCGCAGTCTGGATGTCATTGAAATTGACGGCGCCTCCAACCGCCTGATCGAGGACATCCGCTCTCTGCGCGAGAATGTTAAATTTGCCCCGGCCAAATCCACTTTCAAAATCTACATCATCGATGAGTTCCATCAGATTACGCCCGATGCGTTCAACGCCCTCTTAAAAACGCTGGAAGAGCCGCCCCCGCACGTCAAATTCATCTTTGCGACGACGGCCCCGCACAAAGTTCCGGCCACCATTCTCTCGCGCTGCCAGCGCTACGAATTTAAGCGTTTGCCGGCCTCGACCATTCTGCAAAAGCTCAAAGAAATTGTTCAAGAGGAGAAAGTAAAGGTGCCGGAAGAGGCGCTGGTGTTGGTCTCGCGCGCCGCCGCCGGCTCTTTGCGCGACGGCGAGTCGCTGCTGGACCAGTTGGCGGTGTTTGGGCAGGGGAAGGTTCAGATGTCTGATGTGGAAGCCCTCTTGGGATTCGTTGAGGACAAAGTTCTCTCGGATACCGTGGATGCCATCATTCAACAAAAACCGGCGGATCTTTTAAAAATCATCGCTGGGTTAGCGGATGCCGGGCGGGACCTCAATCAATATCTCTCCGGCCTCATCGGTTGTATTCGCAATTTGATGGTAGCGCGCTTGGGCAAAGAAGCTCAGGAAATTCTTGAGACGACTCCCGAGGCGTTTGCCCGTCTTCAGTCGCAGGCCGAGGCATTGACCGAAGAAGAGCTTCAGTATTTATTTTATCTTCTGGCGGGAACGTACGAAGTGATGCGGCGCGTGGGCGATGCGCGCACTCCATTGGAGGTGGCTTTAATCCGCGCCAGCCGACGCGAGCCGGTCGCGAAAATCAGCGAGTTGATTCGTCAATTAGAGCAAAGCCCTCGCGCCGTAACTCCGGCGCCTTCGCCCATTCCAACGCCTCCTCCAGCAAGGCCGATTTCTTCACCTCCGCCGGCACCCCCAGCTTCTTCGACCACAAAAACTTCTCCGAAGCCGGCATCAACGCCGAAGGCCGAAGTGGTTGTGGAAGAGGCAATTCCCGAAGAAGCGGCAGGATCGATTGTTTCGTTGGACATGCTCAAGTCGCAGTGGCCGCAAATTCTCTCGTACATTCGCCAGAAAAAAATGTCCACCGCCTCTTATCTGCTCGAAGCTCAACCGACGAATTTCTCGGGAGGCAAGCTGGTTCTTGGATTTCCGAAGACGTTTGGTTTTCACAAGGATGCCGTGGATTGCACGGATCATCGCACGCTCATCGAAGAAGCTTTCTTGCAAATCTCGGGCATTAAGGCGCGCGTGACTGTGGAAATTTCTGAAGCGCTCGAAGCAGGACAAAACAGTATTTCTTTTGAGGATGAGCCGGAGGATGATAGTCCGGCTCCTGGAGAGCCGCTTCCGTTGGCTGAGGATGCCCCGCCGATTTTGCGCTCGGCCGCCGAGCTTTTTGGAGGCAAGATCGCTCCCAAGAGAACGAAGGAGTAAACCATGGCCGGCATCACTGTTTCCATGGAAGCGCTGGTCAGTGAGTTCAAGCGCTTGCCTGGTATTGGAACCAAGACCGCAGAGCGGCTCGCCTTCTTTATTCTGCAGAGTTCCAAGGAACAAGTCCAAGCGCTTGCCCGCGCCATGATCCACGTCAAAGAGACCATCGGTTTTTGCAAAATTTGCAACAATCTGGCCGATGAAAAACTCTGCACCATTTGCCAGGATCCGCGGCGTGACAATGGATTCCTCTGCGTGGTGGAGCACCCACGCGATGTTGCCGCCATTGAAAAAGCCGGCGGTTTTCACGGTGTATACCACGTATTGCTTGGCTCGCTGTCTCCCTTGGACGGTGTTGGTCCAAAAGACATTAAAATTGCAGGGCTCCTTGAGCGCGTGCGCACCGGCCGGTTCCACGAAGTGATTTTGGCAACCGATTCCGACACCGAAGGAGAAACCACCGCTCTTTACTTGGCCAAACACCTCAAAGTCTCCCATGTTAAAATCACCCGAGTTGCTCAGGGTCTGCCGATGGGCAGTCATTTGGAATATGCCGATCAAGCCACGCTGGCGCGCGCTTTCGAAGGCCGCCGCGAGCTTTAGAGCGCCTTTTCAGAACCTCGCGTGAACCGCGTGGCGAGCGCCAGGAGCCGGTCGGCAAGGCGCGACGACGACAGCGTATCCCCGGCG
>JACQQZ010000072.1 GCA_016206755.1 Candidatus Omnitrophota bacterium | reverse complement strand
GGCACTCCCGGAAACGGTACCGCTTTAAGTACCGCTTTAATAGGGCAGCTCAACGTCCTCCCCCTCTAAATTGAGTACGACACCGGAGCTGCTGATGCTCTTGACTTTCATGCCGTTGATCTCTTCCCCCACCCTGACAAAATAAGTGCGGTGCTGGGCGGAATCTTCAATGAGCGCGCGCGGAGTTCCACTGCGATCGATTCCGACAACGGCCAACCCCTGCGCCGCCGTTTTCGCACGCTGTTCGTCCGGCTTCGGCTTTGCAACGGTTTCGGCCGGCGGGGCCCCGGGTTCCGTGAAAGGATTCCGGCGCGAGGCGGACTGAATGTAAACGGACATCGGCCTCAAATAATCGTCCGGCTTGGTGGCGCCGGTTCCTCCGGAGGCGGCAGCCCCGGACGCAGAAACGCCTCTCGAAGAAGAGCGATTTGCTTTCCGCGCCCCAACCAAATCAGAAATCAGATAAAGCCCCAACAGTAAAATGGCCAATGTCAACAACCGGTTGCCCGTGTAAAGACGATTGAGCAGGGCGTCCGAAGATCCTTTCCCCCCGGCGTGGGTCCGGCGGCGGCCCAGCAAGGTTGAAACGGCGCCCAAGCGGTCTTTCATCCAATCGGCCGGCTTGTTCGATTTGGGACGCCCCAGAGGGGACTTTTCCGGTCCCCCTTCAATCAACTTCAATAACTGCTCTTCTGCAGTACCTTTGTCGGCGACCATCCTTGCTCAATCTCCTGTTGGACCAGCTCTTCCACCAAACCGTGATCGATGACCGGACGCTGATGCATGACCTGCCACCGCAGCGCCTTGTGACACAGCATGGCAATTTTGCGCGGGTACCCTTGCGAAGCGCCGTGAACGGCCGCCACCGCATCGTCCAGGAACAACGGCATGCGGGACCGGTACCCTGCCTCGTACAACCTGAAGTCAATCATCTCTCGAGTTTCCGCCAAATTCAAGGGTCCCAACGTGCATTTCAAACTGATGCGGTCCATCAAGTTGGCCATGCCGTTCAAGACAGGCAGCAGCTCCATTTGGCCCATGAGCACCAGCTGCAGCAATTTCACCTCGTTGGTCTCGTAATTCAGGAGGACGCGCAGCGCTTCCAGAGACAAGCCGTTGAGCTTGTGGGCTTCATCCACGATCAGAACAACGGTCTGTTTCTCCGTGATCGTTTTTTGATAGAGGTAGCGCTCCAAAGCGTCGCGGCAATCCACCAACGTGGGGTTGGGGACGGAGGGCGTAATCATAAATGTTTTGCACAGTGCTTGATAAAAGAGGTCCTCCGTAGGAAAGGTGGGGTCGAGGATCATGTGAAAAAGAAAACCTTCCCGCTCCCTGAGCATCTGGACGAGTTTTCGCCCCAGCGTGGTCTTCCCCACTCCGACGTCTCCCAGCACAACGCTTAAGCCCCGCTTGAGGCGAAACTCAATGACCAGATTCGCCAGGGCGGCGCGATGCTTGGTGGACTGGTAAAAGAAAGCGGGATCGGGGCTGGTGGAAAAAGGCTCTTTTTCCAAACCCAGCACCCGGTAGTAGCTCATTCTGCAGTTAAAACCCGTCGAATCAGATGCAAAGGATATCCCCCATCCTTGAGCTCCGAAATGCGCTTGAGCCGTTTGCGGACTTCCGGTTCGTGGTACATCCGTTGATTCGAGAATTTCTTGACGACGTCCAGCAAGCCGATGGTCGTGTAGTAATTCAAGGTTTGATAAGAGACGGGAAAACGGGTCACGATTTGCCGCGCGGTGATGAGTGCGTTCGCTTTTTTCATGGCTCTTCGCTTGGTCATCGTCTCTTTGTCATCGGGGAGTTATAGTGCTTATCATCAAATAGTATATGTTGCATACTCTACTGTTGCGAAGACTACAGCATTTACTATAACTTGTCAACACAAAATAAAAATATTTTTACTCCCATGAACCTTGTGAGAACCGGCTGAAGCGCATCGGCGCGAAAACTTCGTCAAAACTCTGCTCAATGGGCTTCCCTTTGGAAATTTTTTCCAAGAAAGCTTTGAATTTCGGCATTCCGTTTTTCTCCAAAAGATGGCCGACGGCCGCCTTCGCCTGCGCGTAAGCCCGGTCGACATCGTCCTGGTTGCCCGGTTGCGTGAAGCGGCCGTCCAGCCATTGCAAAGGCACCCATCCGGTGCGGTCGCGCACGGCACCCGCCAACGCCTCCTCGCGCGCGGAGATCTGCCGCGCAGGTTCCTGCGCTTGGGCGTAGCCCTCATGAATCCAAATGGGCAATCGAGTCCCATAAATTTTATGCAAGAAGGCATGCGCCAACTCATGCGGCAAAATCCAAACTTCCCGTCCGGCGTCGACGTCTTCCAGGCGAACGCGGATGCGGCCATCATAGAATCCAACCGCCCAATCGGGGCGATTGGACAACCGCTGGAAATCCCCCCGGGAATAAACGATGGCCGTGATGACGCCGGGATTCGTTCCCAATTCGCCGGCTAAATTTTTGTACCGCTGTTCCAGAAGATCCCCTGCCCGGGCTGCAGCCGGCCCGCCGGAGGCATCCGCATAGCGAATTTGGAAATGAGGCGTGGTGCGCGTCAGGAAATTCCGCTCAACGGCCCTGTCCCGCTCCGCCTGCTGCATGCGATTGGCCAGCGGCTCGCGCTCGGAAGGAGGAACCAGGGGATAGGCCCGCCGCCAGTAGGCCAAAGCGGCGGAAAAATCATTGCGATCCAGATAGTAGAGGTTGCCCAAATGCGCCAATGCCAAGCCATTTTCCGGAAAATGTTCGACGGCTTTCAAAAAAAGAGCCGTGGCCTTTTGCGCATCCCCCTCTTTTTGAAGCCGGATGCCGTAGTCGGTCAGCATCAGAGAAAGGTTTTTACGCACGATTGCGTCGGCGGGGGCCAGCGCCAAGGATTGCTCCAGAGCGGCGATGGCTTCGGGGAAATTTCCCTGTTTGGCTTTTTGAACGGCGAGGTTGTTGAGGTCGGTTGAGGACTGGGCGCTGTCGGCGGCCGCCGCCAGGGGGAAGCTCAGCAGAATAAGCGCCAATCCCAAATGCCGGGTCACGCCCCTCGCGCCTTGCGCTGCCCGCCAGGCCCGCCCCGCGCGGCCACGAGAGGTTCTGAAAGGCGCTCTTATTCTTCGGTCTTGAACTGTTTCTCCTCTACGGAAGCCAAGCGCTGTTGCGTGGAGCGCAGGCCCGCCTCTGCAGCGCCCATGCGCTGCTCGGCGGCGCGCAGGCCTGTTTCCGAAGTTCCCAATCGTTTCTCGACGGAATCCAGGCGGGAATTCAAAGCGGAGAATTTACGGGAGAGATATTCTTCAGTCGGAATGGGGCCTACAGCCCCGCTTCGTTCTTCAACGGGCCAATCGGCCGGCAGCTTAAAGCGAAGCCCCTTTTGCTCCTTGATGACCATCTCTTCTTGATCGGCCCAAACGGTTCCCGGAACAACGAAGGCCAAAACAGCCAAAAACATCCCCATCCATTCAGGGAACATGCGCTTCATGATCCTCCTCCCGCTTTTGATCGTCCAGGTGTACGGTGACGTGCATAAACCCAAGCTCACGCAGGCATTCAACGATGCGGTCACGCTGCTGAGGATTTTTCAGAATGGCGGCTTGGTCCTGGGGAGACAGGCGCAGTGCAATGAGCGGCCCATCCACGGTCAATCCAATCGGATGAACGCCCAGGTCCGCAAGCGCCTTGACGGCTTGCGTCAAATCGGTCATTGGACGATCCATCCTCCGCCCAAGACGCGCGGGCCTCCCCCTTCATAGAAAACCGCGGCCTGCCCGGGTGTCACTGCCGACTGCGGCTCATCGAACTCCACTTCCACCTGCCCGCCGTTCATCCGGATCGACGCCATGGCCTTCGGATGATGATACCGGATCTTGACCCCCGCGCGCAACGGTTCTTTGGGCGCTTCGATGCCCATCCATGTTGCATTTTTGCACACGCATTTTTTCCGGAGAAGCTCCGGCTCCGGCCCGACCACCACGGCATTGCGCCCCCGATCCAGCGAAATCACGTAAAGCGGAATTTTCCCCGCAATCCTTAAGCCCCGCCGCTGGCCGACGGTGTACATCGCACTCCCTTCATG
>JACQQZ010000071.1 GCA_016206755.1 Candidatus Omnitrophota bacterium | reverse complement strand
TTGTCGACCATGGCAAAACCGGCCTTCATGCGCTTGGCGTAGGCGCGCGCCATTTTCACGCCGCCGACATCCGGAGAAACGACGACGATGTCCTGAAGCTTTCTCTGCATAAAATGCTCGACAAAAACATTGACCGCGAAAAGATGGTCCAGGGGAATGTCGAAGAATCCCTGGATCTGGTGCGCGTGCAAATCCATCGTCAGCACCCGGTGAGCTCCGGCTTGGGTGATGAGATTGGCCACCAGCTTTGCCGTAATCGGAACGCGCGGCTGATCTTTGCGGTCTTGCCGGGCGTACCCAAAGTACGGAATCACCGCGGTGATGCGCTCGGCAGACGAGCGGCGCAGCGCATCGATCATGATGAGCAATTCCATCAAATTGTCATTGACCGGAGGACAGGTCGGTTGCACGATAAACACGTCGCGGCCGCGAACGTCCTGATCGATCTTCAACCGGACCTCGCCTTCGCTGAAACGTCCGACCGTCGCGTCGCCCAAAGGCACCCGAAGGTACTGACAGATGCCGCGGGCCAGCGCCGGATTGGCATTTCCGCTGAAGACCACCAGATCATTGTTGTGCACTGTTACGGCCTCCTCATTCCTCTTTATTCCTCTTTTCGCCCCGCCGGCCGCAGAGTCAACGGAACGGCCTGCGGCCGGCTTCCGTTCTTGCCTTGAAGAATGGAGCCCGGCGTGGTTCGGGTGCGCGCAGGAACGGTGAACGGTCCCATCAAAATCGATCCCTGACTGACGGATGCTTCCGCGCCGATTTTGACCGCGCCCGAAATATCGACAAAGCTGTTCAAACGGACTTTGTCGGAAAGCTGAACCCCCGGCCCCAGCCGGCAAAACGGCCCAATCTGGCATCCGCGTCCGATTTCAACGCCCTGTTCGATCACGGTGTTCGGATAAATCACCGTGTCCTGGCCGATTTTTGTCCCATGATAGATGTACGTATTGTACGGATCTACGATCGTCACCCCCGCCAACATAAACTGCTCGAGGATGCGGGTGCGCATGATCGTTTGGACGCGGGCCAAATCGGCGCGGGTGTTGATGCCCAAAAACTCTCCGATGCTGCGCGTGGAAGCCGAGGCCACTTTGGCGCCTTGTTTGACCAACAGATCGATCGCGTCGGTCAAGTAGTATTCGCCGCTGGGTGCCGTCTTGATTTTTCGAAGCGTCTCGAACAATTTGCGCGCCTTGAAAGCGTAGGCCCCGACGTTGATTTCCTCGATGCCCTTTTCCATCGGCGTTGCGTCCGCATCTTCGATGATGCGCACAATGTGGCCGCTGTGGTCGCGCACCACGCGACCGTAGCCGGTGGATTCCTTCAGGACCGCCGTCAACAGGGTGCAATCGGCCTGATTGCGGTCATGGGTGTCGATGAGGCCCTTGACCGTCTGAGAGGTCAACAGCGGCGTATCTCCGTAGAAAACCACGACGTCGCCGTTGAAATTCTTCAGTTTGGAAACCGTCTGCTGCACGGCATGCGCCGTCCCCTTCAAATCGCGCTGGACGACCGTTTCCACCGTCGAACCCAAATGTTTTTGCACCATCTCCGAACGATGCCCCACCACAGCGACGACGCGGTGGATCCCCGCGCCCCGGATGGCATCCAACACGTGCCCGATCAACGGTTTGCCGTAAAGGGAATGCAGCACCTTTGGAATCTGTGAAAGCATTCTGGTTCCATCCCCGGCCGCCAGAACGATTGCGACGACAGGGCGCTTGAGATTACGCGACTTTTCGTTTGCCATCTTTGGTCACCAAGAGGGGCTGTGCACCGCCGGCGATGCACTCCTCGGTTACGATGCATTCCTCGATCCCTTCCTGGCCGGGGAGCTCAAACATGACCTCAAGCATCACCTCTTCCAGAATGGCGCGAAGCGCCCGGGCGCCTGTCTCTTTGCGCATCGCCGCTTGGGCGATTGCCTTTAAGGCGCCGTCCGTGAAGGTGAGCTTGACGTTTTCCATTTCGAAAAACTTGGCGTACTGCTTGATCAGCGCATTCTTGGGTCCCACCAAAACTTGGACCAATTCCTCCGCCGTCAGCGGACTGAACGTGGCCGTCACGGGCAGGCGGCCGATGAATTCCGGAATCATGCCGAATTTCACCAGGTCTGTCGGCTCGGTCTTGGAGAGCAAATGACCCAGGTTGGCTGCGGCTTTTTCCGTGTTTCCATGGAAACCGATGTGCTTCTTGCCGATGCGGCGCTCGATGATCTTGTCCAATCCGACAAACGTCCCGCCGCAGATGAACAGGATGTTCGTGGTGTCCAGCTGCACATATTCCTGCTGCGGGTGCTTGCGTCCGCCCTGCGGAGGAACGTTGGCCGTGGTCCCTTCCAAAATTTTCAAAAGGGCCTGCTGGACGCCTTCGCCGGAAACATCCCGCGTAATCGAAACGTTTTCCTGAGTCTTGCCGATCTTGTCGATTTCATCGATGTAGATGATGCCGTATTGCGCGCGCTTGGCATCAAAATTGCACGCCTGCAACAAACGCAACAGCACGTTCTCAACGTCCTCGCCCACGTAGCCCGCTTCGGTCAACGGCGTGGCGTCGCACAGGGCAAAAGGCACATCCAGAATTTTCGCCAAAGTCCGCGCCATCAGCGTCTTGCCGCAGCCGGTCGGCCCAATCATCAGAATGTTTGATTTTTCGAGCTCGACGCCCTCGGCGGATGGACCCGACCCAATACGCTTGTAGTGATTGTAAACGCTGACGGACAGCTGACGCTTGGCCCGCTCCTGGCCGACCAGGTAAGCGTCCAGCTGGCGTTTGATCTCTGCGGGCTTGGGCAAATCCCTGAGGGTGGGGGTCTTTTTGGCGGACTTTTGCTGCTGGGAAGATTCTTCCTCCTTGCTTAAAATTTGACCGCACAAACGCACGCACAGGTCGCAGATGTAAACGCCGCCTGGACCGCTGAATAATTTTTTAATTTTTTCACGGCTTCGGCCGCAAAATGAGCATCGTTCTTTAACTGTCATCATTCACCACCGGATGGTTTGACGCCAACGGCGACGACAGAGGTGCCCCACGGGAGCCGCCCCCAGCGCAACCATTGGTTTTCAATGCGTTCATACCCCAACAATGTTTGATTCACAATCGGATGCGGGGGTGCGTTGTCCGAAGCCACCTCCCGGCCCTGCTTGACCCGGCGCTGTTTCATCCAGCGCAGCGGCGCTATGGCCAGCAGCGTGGCGCATTCCGCATAGCTGGACCAGACCACTTCAAAACCGGCTTTTTCCATCAGCTCCATCAGCTCACCGCGGATGTACCGGCGTTTGTGGCCCAGCCACTCATCCCAATAGCTCCACATCCACTGAAAGCTCGGGACGCTGACCACCGCCACGCCGCCGGGTTTTAAAATCCGGTGCATTTCACGGGCAAATCCGGCATCGTCTTCCACGTGCTCAACGACATCCAATGCGGTGACCAGATCAAATGATTTGTCCTGAACCGGCCAGGGGTACTGGGCCAATTCATGCTGGATCAAATTCCCAACCCCGCGGCGCCGGCAAAATTCCAACGCTTGAGGCTCGTGATCCATGCCGACGGCTTCCCCGCGCTGGCTGAGCAATTGCAAGAAGCCCCCTGTCCCGCAGCCGGCATCGAGCGCTTTCCAAGAACCGCCGGACGGGCCGCAAAAACGCCGGAGCAGCCCGAGAATCCGTTCACGTTTTCCAACGTGCCACCAGTGCGTCTGTTCCTGCTTAAACAACTCTTCATAAAGATGAGGCTGCATATGAGGAACTTATCCCGCTGCGCGGGATCCCCGTGAAATTGGGTGGCTTCGCCACCACGAATACTAAGGTTACCCTCTACGAGGGCCCCTGTTTAATGGGTGACTTCGTCACCTGAAAGCTGGGGTCGTTGCCCGGCCTGGACTCGAACCAGGAAACCCAGACCCAAAATCTGGTGTGTTACCAATTACACTACCGGGCACCGCACGGACGACAAAAAAAGACACGACACCGCGTGCCGGTGTGTACTGCTCTTAAAAGCTATTTTAGGAGAATGTTGCAGTCTCCTCGGACTAGCACCCGGTTTCTTAAGAAAGCGCTAGGGCCGTTCGGGCCGCTACAACCGTCCAGGAAGGATGGGATCGTTTGAGACGCTGCTGAATTTCTCGAGCTTGAGCTTCACCGCGCACAAGACCGTACGCCGTGGATCCGCTGCCTGAAACCAGCACGCCCAGACACCCCGCCTCCGACAGAGACGATTTCACTTCTCGAATGGCCGGATAGTTGGCATCGATGGCAATTTCCAGGGAATTCGCCAGGGACCCTGATAAAAAATCAGGGTCCCCACCCTGCACCAAACGCGTAATCAAGGTAACATCGCCGCAGCACTCCGTCAAGTCAGAACCGCTGGGGCAGACCTGATCGTAGGCGCCGTAAACCTCTTTTGTCAGCATCGGAATGCCGGGGTTGGCCAAGACGTGCCAAAACGGCTTCGGGGGCGGAGAGATGGGGTCAATTTCATCGCCGCGGCCGCGCCCCCAAGCGAGTACGGCGCCGCTGACGAAAAACGGGACATCTGCGCCGATGAAGCGCCCCATCTCCATCAACTGAACAAGCTTGAAAGGGCGGTCGTACAGCATGTTCAACCCCGCCAAAGCGGAAGCGGCATCCGAAGAACCGCCCCCCAGACCTCCGGCGACAGGAATTTTCTTCACCAGATCGATGTCAACGCCGGCCGCCGAAGGGCCTCCGGACAAAGAAGCGAAGAATTTTTGGGCCGCCCTGACGACCAGATTGCGCCCGTCGGTCGGAATGCCCGGATCATCGCAGGCCAAATGAATTCCGGCCGGTTTGCGCGTCAAGGTCAGCGTGTCGGCCAGGTCAAGCCGCTCGAACAACGTCAGGAGCGGATGATGGCCGTCGTTCAAACGCCCGCCCACCTTCAGGTACAAATTGACTTTGGCGGCGGGATGAAGAATCAAACGCTTCACGGCTGAACGGAAGGGAGCGGAACGGGCTTTCGACGGTAAATGTCGAGCTGGTCGGCTTTGAATTGCCATGATTTTCCGGACTCTGCATCGACAACCGACAGGCCTTTAAAGTTTTTAAATTCGTAGCTGTGGATCACCTGGGCGGCCGTTTGAACGATGAGTCCCGCCAACCCTTCCGGCGTTTTCGGATCCAGTTTTTTGGTTTCCTTGTCACGTTTTTTAGCCAGGGCCGCCGGCGCAAGAGCCCCGGGTTGCGCCATCTGAGCCAAGCGAAATTGAAAATGAAATTCGTTTTCCAGAAACTCACCCGCAATGCCGAAACCGGACATCTCCGGCAAAGATCCAAGATCGTACCGGACGCGCCGCGCAATTTGGTGAGCCAAGAAGCGCGGCATCCCGATCGGTTCGGCAAACCAATTCTGATCCGACCACTGTTGCGGCGAGCCATGCCGGACAAACTCCGGCGGAATTTCCCAGCGATTTTGATTCCCGACCGGCGAAGAAGAAATCAAAACGACCCGTCGGATCAGCGCATTGAGCTCCCCGACGTCGAACAGAAAATAGTAGCCCTGTTCGCGCACCGTGGAAGTTCCTGCCTGATCCACCGGGAGCAGCATGCGCGCAAAAACCAGCGCGCCGTCTTCCGAAATCTGCAGCGCCTTGACATCCGCCAAGCTGGCCGGTCCCTCGCCGGATTCGGTGGGGGTCAGATTCTGAATGAGAAACGGCAGCAGCGAACGCAGATCCGCCTGGGGCGAAAAATGCTTGGCGATTTTTGGAATGGGGGCGCGATTGCGCAAATCTTCAAACAGCTGCTCCACCGCCTGCTTGCAGAGCCAGGCGGGCGCGGCCCGGAAATAAACAGAGGACCGGTACTTGAGAAAATCCCCCTGGGAAATGTCCATGGCGCTCAAACGCTTCAAGTCCAGCACGCTTCCAATCCAGTGGAATTCCAGCTGTCCGCTGTCCGCGTCCTCGATGATCACG
>JACQQZ010000084.1 GCA_016206755.1 Candidatus Omnitrophota bacterium | reverse complement strand
TCCGCAGGCCTGCATCACAAAATCATCCAATTGGCTGACGCGCCCGTGGAAAAGTTTCAAGATCGGCTCGAGCTTGGCCGCCGTGACCCCTTCAGGCAAGTCGCCCCGCTCCGTCAAAAGCGGCATCCACAGCCCGATCAAGATCTCCGCCGGAATGTTTTTCAAATATTCGCCGTTCATCCAATTGAGCTTTTCGACGTTGAAGGCGGCGCCGGTGTGACCCGCCCGCCCCAGATCAAACGCATCGACGATTTCCTGGATGGAGAGCATTTCCCTGTCGCCTCCGGGAGACCAGCCCAAAAGACTGATAAAATTCACGAGCGCTTCCGGCAGGTAACCGGCCTTGCGGTATTCATCGATGGCAGTCGCCCCGTGGCGTTTGGACATGCGGGAGCGGTCCTCGCCTAAAATCAGCGGGATGTGCGCAAAAGCGGGCGGTTCCCATTTTAAGGCGCGGTAGAGGATGAGCTGTTTCGGCGTATTGGAGATGTGGTCATCGCCGCGGATCACATGGCTGATCTCCATGTCCGAATCATCCACCACGCAGGCGAAGTTGTAGGCCGGCGCGCCGTCGCCTTTCATGAGCACCTGGTCTTTGAGGGTCTGCGATTCAAATGCGATCTCGCCATGGACCAGGTCGTTGAAGCGCAGCGTCTCGCCTGCGATGACGCGAAAAATAATGGCCCCTTTTTCCTCATAGGCCGCTCCCGCCTTGAGCAATCCTTGCGCAATTTCTCGATAGCGGTCGAACCGCCGGCTTTGAAAGATCGGGCCTTCATCCCAATGGAGGCCCAGCCATTTGAGCGAACGCATGATCTCGTCGAGAAATTCGTTTTTGGAGCGGACTTTGTCGGTGTCTTCCACGCGAAGGATCATCGTGCCCTTGTGGTGGCGCGCATAGAGCCAGTTAAAAAGCGCTGTCCGGGCTGAACCGATGTGAAGATAACCGGTGGGACTTGGAGCGAAACGGACGCGCACGCTCATCGGCTGCCGGCGTCTCCTTTGGATTCTTCCCCGTCGACGGCGTAGTCGCCGCCGGACACCTCGCGCAGCCGTTCGCACACCTCGTCGAAAAGCCGCGTCTGCGGCTTGCCGCCCGAAGACTTGATCAAAACTTCGATTTTTCTGGCGGCCCCTTCGAGCTGTTTGGCACAATCCCGCACCAGCATCACGCCCTCTTCGAAACGCTTCAAGCGATTCTCGAGGGTCAGCTCCCCGCCCTGCATCTGGCCGACAATTTCCTCCAGGCGCTCGAGCGCCTGCTCAAATCCTGCCTTGGCTGTTTTTGCCGCCATCATTCACCTCGCCTCTTTTTCGATCTTTTCAATTTGGGTCACTTCGCTGATCACCTCGCCGTGATGCAAGCGGGTGCGAATGGTTTCGCCCCGGGCGGTGTCGCCGGCGCTGCGCAAAATTTTGCCCTGCCCGTCAAACGTGATGCTGTAGCCCCTGGAGAGCACGGCCAAGGGGCTGTGCGCGTCGAGCCGGCCTGCCAAGGCAAACGTCTGCTGGCTGAATCGCTCAAAACAACCGAGCATCCCTGCAGAAAGCTGGGCCTGAAGCTGAAAAAGCCGTTCACCCTGGCGCTCGACGGCCGCCTCGGGTGAATTTTGAAAAACTTGCGCCCGCAGCAAGCAGATGCGCTGAATGAGCGCTGAGACGCGCTCCGACGCCGAACCGGCCAGCGCCTCTTGGGCATCTTCCAGCCGCTCACGAATTTCCGCGAGCCAACTTTCCGGGTCATTGAAGGCCGGATTCTCCAGGGCATCGAGAAAACGCTGCAGCGTTTCCCGGCGCTGCGCCAAAATCATCTCGGCGGCCTTGGTCGGAGTGGGTGAGCGCAGATCGGCGACCAGGTCGGAGATGGAGGTGTCCTTTTCATGGCCGACCGCGGAAATCACCGGCAGACGGCTTGCGGCCACGGCCCGCGCAACCACTTCCTCGTTAAACGCCCAGAGATCCTCAAGCGACCCGCCCCCGCGGCCGATGATGATGCAATCCAAATCATCGCGCGTGTTGAGCATCGCGATGCCGCGCGCAATCTGCTCGGCGGCGCCCTCCCCTTGGACGCGCGTCGGATGGACGAGGATCCGGACGTGCCCGCGCAAGATGCGCAGCATGTCTTTGATGGCCGCCCCCGAGGGAGAGGTCACCATGCCGATCTCTTTGGGAAATGCCGGCAGCGGCCGCTTGCGGGTCAGCTCGAATAATCCTTCTTTTTCCAGTTTCGCGCACAACTGCTCAAACGCCAACTGGAGCGTCCCCAGCCCTTTGGGCTCAATTTGCTCGACGATAAATTTGATGTCGCCGCGCGGAGGATAAAATTCCACGCGCCCGCAGCAGAGTACCTGCAATCCCTGCTCCAGTGCAAATTTCAATTGGCCGGCCGCGGCGCGCCACATCACGGACTTGAGCACCGCCCCGGAATCTTTCAGATCAAACCAGAGATGGCCGCTGGGATAAATTTTCGGCTCGGAGACTTCACCCTCGACCCAAACAAACGGGAAATTTTTCTCAAAAACGTTCTTGATCTGGTGGGTCAACTGAGAAACTGTCAGAACTTGGCGCTTCGGAGTTGCGTCTTCTGATGCCGGCTCCGCAGGAGGCCAATTCTCTTTGGCGGAAGGGGCGCCGTTTCTGGAAAACGGTTTTAAGCGATAAACTCTCATGATTTTAGTCGCCGCCCTTGAGCGTCTGGGAAAGCGTGGGAATGAATTTTGGATGCGCCATCAGCAGCTCCGGTCCGGTGAATTGCGCGCGGCCCAAGAAGTCGGTAAAAGCCCACCCGAGCCGGCGGGCGATGGCTGCCAGAGGAACCAAGTCCCAAACTTTGACGCCGTACTCCACGACGGTATCCGCATTGCCGCGGAATGCCCATAAAAAAGCGTAGCAATCGCCGTAGGCGCGTTCCAGATAACAGTCCACCAGTAATTTTTGGAATCCGGTTTGATAGGGCGTGTTCTTCCACCAACGGATCCCGCCATGAAAGATCACTGCGTCTTGGATGCGCGGAGGCGGCGGAATTTTTTTAAACTGCCGGATTTTTCGACCCATGCGTTCAAAAGGTTTCACGCCTGGGGCCACGGCAATCCGAACATGGATCGCCGGAAAATCGACGACGCCCAGCGCCGGCACGCCACGCTCCACCCGGCCGATCATGATTCCCCAGGAAGGCAGCCCGCGCGAGAAAGCGCGCGTGCCGTCAATCGGGTCGATCGTCCAATAGGTTCCCTGGTCGGGGGTGCTGCCGCCAAATTCTTCCCCCACGATGATTTCCCCAGGAAAATCTTTCCGGATGGCGCGGCGCAGGCGCTCTTCAATGGCGCGGTCGGCTTGCGTGACCGGCGAGCCGTCCGGTTTTCGGCTGATTTTCAGCCCGGAGGAGCGAAAATAACGCATTGCAATCGGGCGGCAGGCGTCAACTTGTGATTCGATCCAAGGAAGGATTCTCCGGCGCGGTTCCACCTTCGCAGGATACTTCCTTCGGGCAATCCTCGTCAAGTCTGACGGGATCACAACTGGACGCTGAGATAAAGCCGGCCGTTAATCTCGGCCTCGACCCACTCTTCTGAACCGATGCGTAAAATCGTACCGGGCATTTTCTGCGCGGTGCGGACCAATGCTTCCAACCGCTCAGAGGTAAGCGGGGCGGCATCGGACAAAACAATCACCGGTTGCTGATAGGCATATCTCCAATTAGTTTCCTCGCCGGCTGGAACTCTGTCGGAGAGAAGTACCGGGTCGTAGTCTTGGGCATGCTCAGACTGCAACGTCGACTGAGCGTTGGATGTGTCGTCTCCCAGCGGAATTCTGTCTCCATCAACTTTCGGTTGAGAAAGCCGGCTGTCATAAAAAACCCTGGGGAATCCGAGCATTCGGCCGGTGATCGGCGCCACCAACCGGCGCTGACCCTCCTGCACCAATCCCGCATCGATGTACGCTTGTGGTGCTCCCCTTGTCCCCTCATAAACAAAATATTCCTCCAGCCCGGTCTGTTCCGATCTCGCGCTTCGTTCTGCCATGCCCAGAAGCTGCGCCGTGCGTGCGACATAAGGTTCAAGACCCGTCGCCCGCGCCGAGAATTCCTTCTTGATCTCTTCAACAGCATTTGGTGAATCCCTCTGCTGATCCAATCGAGCAACAATACCCTGCGGTCCCCACGACCAATCCATGTAACGAAGAATCTCCCGCAATTCGTCAGCGGACAATGTTTGTTTCATATCGATGGGGGATGCGGGTTCTCCGGTCAGCCATCGGATCAAATTTGACGCTGGGATTCGAGGAAGTGTGGGCCGGAAGATATGCTTGCCGATGTTTTCCCAGGAAGCCGGATACCGCATTTTGCCAACGGATATTTCTCGGAGCCTGTGCGCATCTTCATCTCCCAAGGCGGCTCGCAGTCTTTGTGCCAAGAAACGAAGCCGGTCTGCAGAAAGACCTCTTTCTTCCAACCCAGATGCCATGGCGGAAAGCTCCATCAAACGAAGGACCGTGCGCTCAAGGACTTCCCCCTCCAAGACTGTGCCTGGTTCTATAAGCCCAAGACCTTTCTGAAAGTAGGCGACGACGTTGCCGGTAATGGGATCCCGCAGAGCAAGCGCATGGCTGCTAAAGCGCTTATATTTGATCATATTGGCAAAGTAGCCGCTGGTAATTTCACCATGGTCGTCTTCGACAATAGACGGGAGAATGCGTTGCGAATAAAGCACCCGGCGAATTTGGCCTGTCAAAATCAGCGGAAAAATATACGGGTACGGAAATCCAGAAGAAGAAGTTGCCTCGCGCCAATAACCCCAGTCCTGTTTTGCCACGCGCGCGCTCAAGGTTGGAGAAACTTTCAGTTGCTCCTGAAATGCGGTCCAATTGGCTTCGCTGGCCAACAGCGGTTCCACCAGCCGATAGTCGGTGTTTTTGGCTGGAGAGCGCTCGAGGATGAGCTTCCACCATGTAGGTCCCAACCGCCGGCTCAATCCCCGTGGCAGTCCATCAACGAATTCTTTTGGAAGCTGGTCTGGAGTAAAAGCGGTAAGGGTCTGGCCAACTTCATTGCCCAAATTGCTCCTGGTATTGCCGGGCCTGGTTTCAAGCCACCACGGGCCGATCAATTCACCGTCCGTACCTACATCGACAAAGAATCCCACATTAGTATTCTCGTTGTAATTGGTTGGGCTCGGATGTGGAATCAGGAAATGGCCATGAAAAACGCGGCGGCCAGGTTCGGTACTGGGATACACAAAAGTGCTAAACCTGTTTAAAACAAGCCCTTTTTCTGAAGGATACACTGGTTCTGCAACAAGGCGTTGCAACTCGGAATCCCACCGAACTGGGAGGCCCTCCAGACTAACCGGATCATAAAACTGTCTTCCCTGAGGTATTTCATCCAATGCTTCCTGTACTGATGCCCTACAAAGTTCGCTGAATCGATCTCCATTGGCCCGCAAAGCCCGCAGTCCCTCCTGGATCGCGATGTCCTGGGCCTCGGCTTGCTCCTCCAATCCAGCGGTGATCTTGGCTTGGGTTGCAGGGGGAGGAATAATCCAGCGAACGGTGGTTCCAACCCCTTTCCGCTCAATGGATTTGATCTTATCTTGAACAACGACACCTTCCCGATCCGTGATATTTTTTTGAGAGTAGCGGAGGGTCAGACGGTGCCCGACCTCAGATGACGCTGTGCGTGTTTCTATCTCGAATCTGCCCCCATGGCTTCCAAGCAGTCCCCAACCGAAATGAAAATTCATTGCTACTCCTTTTCCTCCAAGCGCCTGCTTTTCGTCTTTTGTCGTAAACTGCATCTTTCTAAAAAGGCGGCGGAGAGTTTTAGGAGGGATTCCGATGCCGTTATCGTTCACTTCAACAATCAAGGCCTGATCCCTCCGATAGAGGCGCAGAGTGATGCGGCCCTCGTAAGATTGGTTTCGCCGGGTCGCCTCATCGGCGATGGCATCGATCGAATTTTCGATCGCATGAATAAAATTTAAATGATCCTCAGAAAGGGGGCTTATGGCTGACGGGTCGATGAGGACGAGCATGAATTCGTGGGGAGCGGATCCGTAGGGGGGCGATGGTTGAAAGAATCCTAGATCGAGGCCCTCTGTGAACGGTTGGGTGTGATCTTTTATTGTTTCCCAGAATTTTAGGGTCGCATTTTTCCCCACAATTTCACGCTCTTCTCTTGGGGCATTCGGCGAAATCGTAAATTGATAATCTGCTTCCAGCTCCCCCGGGCCGGCTGTGCGCTGGATGAGAGAGGCCATTTCTTTTGCCTCAGGAGTCATGAAGCCGTCCGCGGCAATCATAGACCTATGCGCTGAAGAAACATCTTCCGATTCGGACACAGCAGCGTGAACAATGGCATGAAGCGATGTACGGGCGGCTTGATAAAGATCGCGCTGGTCGGCCAAAGGCACTCCTTCCATGGCCACTGCAACGGACGGCCGGATGGACTGGACCCAAAATTCTTTTACAAGTCCACCTTGCGCATAACCTTGAATTAGCCAAGTCCTAACCAAAGGATGTTGAAGGATATTTTTTTCCCGAACCAGGAATTCAAATCCCCTGGCGAGAGTTTGTCTGTAGGAATCTGGCTGCCCATCGATGTAGCGTTCGATGAGCTCGTGCGCCAACGTCTGTTCCAAAGCTTCTTTGGATTGATCCGCTAAATACTCATTGATCAGGATTATTCCCGGTGTTGTCAGTAAACTCTGCATTCTTTGGTCCCAGACGTCTGCCTCCGGTAGAACGAGGGTTCTGTATTTGGCGTAATCTTGAACTGCAACGAGAATTTTTGCACGTCGCAAAGCCAGTGGATCTCTGGGGGTTGGAGATGGGCCGTTGCAGTAACCAAAAACGGAAGGCGCAGGGATACCCAAAGGAACCCGAATTTCTAAAACCTCGGCACGCACCAAAGCTTCCGTCACATCTCTATCCAGCAGGTAGACATTCTCTGGAAATTTGAGCCCAGATAAAGAACCTTCGGCGTATTTTAAAGATTGATCCCGACTTTTTCGCAGTGATGCAATGAGAGCGCCGGCTACTTTTTCGCTATTCGCCTGCCAGAAAAGATGCTGCCTCAGGGACCCTCCAAAAATAAAAGCCAATCCGCGGAGGACCCGTCTTTTCGGAGATCGGGCGCGCTGCGTCAACCACGCGCTTAATTGGTCCAGGCTTGGGTTCTCGAGGCTTGGCAACCATTTCAGGAGAGGTTCCAGAGGCAAAATGTCAAAATTTCGAACGCTTTGCTCGATAGCCGCTCGGAAAATCTCCAATTCTTCTAGACCTGCTGCTGAGGTATTGCGAGATTGACCCGGTTCAGTGAGCGCATTTTTTCCTCGCTCACGGTGGACCTGTTTGAGATCGGTGGAAAGCTCTTTGTGGACCGGAGACTCTTCCATTCCGGCGTTGGTTTGGCGCAAAGCGACGGCCGGTGAAGGCGCAATAAGCGCCGACACCAGCATGAAAACTGTGAGGGATATGAAAGGCGGTCTAAATCTCATGGAAGTTCTTGCTGTGCACCCTAACGATAGTGTACCTGCTGCAGAGGATAGATTCAAGAATATAGTTAGATTTATTTTCGATTAATACGAGTCAGAACGGCAGGAGGCGTTCTTGAACGCGGGTGATGTTGTGGGCGCAGCCGGTCTTCGAATCCACGTCGACGACCACGCCGCAGAGAATCACGTTTTCCTCCGGGACGTCGAATTTTTGCGGCCGGCCCGTCAAGAATCGCTCGATGATCTGCCCTACCTTTCGGCCAATCACGGAATTGTACGGCCCAGTCATTCCAAGATCGGTCAGATAAGCGGTCCCCTTGGGCAGGATTCTCTCATCGGCCGTTTGAATGTGGGTGTGCGTGCCGACGACCGCACTCACCCGGCCGTCCAAATACCAACCGATCGCAACCTTTTCGCTGGTGGCCTCGGCGTGCATGTCGACGAGGATGATGGGGGTTTCTTTGCGCAGCTTTTCAATTTCGCGGTCGGCGACGCGAAAAGGACAGTCGACATTTTCCAAGAAAACACGCCCGACTAAATTGAGCACCCCGACTTTAACACCACCGGGTGCTGTGACAATGCCCGAGCCATTGCCGGGATTCCCCGTGGGATAATTCGCCGGTCGAATCAGGCGCGGTTGGCCGTTCATGTACGGGCAAATTTCCTTGTAGCGCCAGATGTGCTGGCCGCTGGTCAGAAAGTCGCACCCGAAGCTCAAAAGCTCATCGGCTGTTTTCGGCGTGACCCCAGCCCCGCCCGCGACATTTTCACAGTTGGCAATCACAAGGTCCAGCCCGTGTCTTTGCCTAAGCTGCGGCACAAGCGCCCGAACGGCTTCCCGGCCCGGATTTCCAACGACGTCGCCGATTATTAAGATCTTCACTCAAATATCCTCTCGATCAAGTTGCATCGACGGGTGACGCGGCCGGAGCACCTTGCCGCCGCGCGCAGTTTTCCGAGCACGGCCGGCGAGGTGGCCGCGGCAGGACCCGTCGGCAAGTCACCGCGCGTACTCTGTGGCTCTGAGCTCCCGAATAACAGTGACCTTGATTTGTCCGGGGAAGTCGGTCGTCGCTTGAATTTTTTTGGTGATGTCGCGCGCCAAAGCTGCCGTCTGCGCATCGTCCACCTGGTCCGGCTGCACCATGACACGCACTTCGCGTCCGGCCTGGATGGCATACGCCTCGCTGACCCCCTTGAAGCTCTTGGCCGCCTGCTCTAATTTTTCCAATCGCTTGACGTAATTGTCGAGCGACTCGCGCCGGGCGCCGGGGCGTGCCGCTGAAATGGCATCGGCCGCCTGCACCAAAACAGCGTAGGGGGAATGCGCCTCGATGTCCTGATGATGCGCTTCAACAGCATGGATGACATCTTCCTTCTCGCCGTATTTTTTCAGAAGCTGCATCCCGACTTCCGCCTGGGTGCCTTCCATCTCCTGCGAAACCGCCTTGGCAATGTCATGCAAGAGACCTGCGCGCTTGGCAATGTTGACGTCGAGCTTGAGCTCCGCCGCCAGGTAACCGGCCAGATAAGCCACTTCTTTGGCGTGCTGCAAAACATTCTGCCCGTAGCTGGTGCGGTATTTTAATTTTCCGACGAGCTTGACCAATTCCGGATGCAGATTGTGAATTCCCAACTCTGCCGTGGCCTGTTCTCCGGCATCCTTGACTGTTGTTTCCATCTCCTGTTTGACCTTGGCGACCACTTCTTCGACGCGCGAGGGATGGATGCGGCCGTCCTCGATCAAACGCTCCAATGCAATGCGGGCCACTTCCCGTTTGATCGGGTCAAATCCTGAAAGTGTCACCGTCTCCGGCGTTTCATCAATCACCACGTCGACGCCGGTGGCCATTTCCAGCGAGCGGATGTTGCGGCCTTCGCGGCCGATGATGCGGCCTTTCATCTCTTCGCTGGGAAGCGTGATGACGCTGACGGTGGTTTCATTGACGGCATCGACGGCGCATTTTTGAATGGCTTGGGTCACCAGCTCGCGCGCTCTTTGATCGGCCTGGGCTGCGACTTCTTCGTATTTTTGGCGGATAAGCCCGGCCGCTTCATGGGTGAGCTCCGTATTCAAACGCTCCAAAAAGAGCTTCTTGGCTTCTTCCGCCGAAAGGCCGGAGAGTTTCTGAAGGCGGGTGCGCTCTTCCTGCACCAGCGTGTTGAGCTCTTCCTGTTTTTTGACGAGTGCGTCCTCTTGCGCCGCGAGCTGCTGCGCGGTTTCCGCCAGTTTGCGCTCTTTTTCGTCCAAGAGATCGACTTTGGAATCCATGCCGGCTTCGCGCTGCACAAGACGGCGGTCAAGGTTGGCAATTTCCTCGCGGCGGATTTGACTTTCTTGATTAAACTCCTGGCGGGCTTTGTTGGCGTAGTCCTTGGCGGCAATTTCCGCTTCGCGGCGGATTTTTGCGGCCTGGGTATGAGCCGTTTGGATGATGGTGCGCACGCGGACTTCGGAGGCACGGATGTCCCGCTCGGAAATCAGCCGGCGCAAAAGATAGCCCAATCCCAAACAGATGAGGCCAATGCCAATGAGAGTAAATTGGGGTGACAACAGCACTGTTTTCAAAGACATGACGCCCTCCCTCTACACAATTGAGATGCTAGGCGGCGAGAACGCGGTGAACAGGCAGGTCGTGCGGCTCAGAGGGCAAGCGCTTGACACGCTGACAACGAAAAGCCAGGCCCACGCGAGGGACATCCGGCGACAGGCGCGCCAGGAGGCGATCGAAGTATCCGCCTCCGCGACCCAGCCGCCGGCCCTGGGCGTCAAAAGCAACGCCCGGAACCACAATGAGATCGAGCTTTTTCAGATCGACCCGCCGTCCGCGGCGCATCCGGGCAGGCTGCTCGATGCCATGCGGCCCAATGTTTAGGCCTGTTTTTAAACCGGTGATTTCCACGATTTTTAATATCCGGCTCGTTGTCAATGTGATCGGCACTGCAACACGTTTGCCGTCGCCCAAAGCGCGCTCGATCATCGGGCGCGTTTCGACTTCGTCTGACAGCGCGAGGTAGAATAAAACCCATCGCGCTTTTTTATACTCCGGCAAACGCCTAAGACGCCCGGCCAGCTTTTGGCTCGCCGCCCGTCGTTTTCCCAAAGGCATGGCCCGGACTTTTCCTAAAATTTTCCGCCGCCATTGACCCTTGGTCATTTTAAGCACCATCCTACCGCGCCAATGCGGCGCGCCCTATTTCTTTCTGCCGGCGGCTTCACTCCAACGCTCCGCTTCCATAATGGGTAGGTTGGCTTCTGTCGGAACGTAAATCACCTGAGTGTTTCCATCTCGAAGACTTTCAATCCAGCGATAACGCAAATAGCTCTCCGTGATGCTGCCTGCAATGATCTCGTTGCTTTTTGCGACGCCTTGGGCGCGGGCAATTTCGATTTCAGCGTCTTTTTTGGCCTTGGCCAATTCGAATTCTTTCTGCAGCGCTTCCTGTTCGGTTCTGAGTTTGACCTCGATGCTGGCTGCGAAGGCCTGGGGCAGCTTCACGTCGCGCAGCAAAACATCTTGAATGATGATGCCGCGCGGCTCTAATTTTTCCCTCAGGAAAGCGAGCATCTTTTGTCCAATCTCCGCGCGGCCGGCCTCGCTGAAGAGCGCCTTGACCATGTAACCGCTGACGACGTTGCGAATCGATTCGCGGACGTACGGCTCGAGAACTTTTTCGCGATAATCACGGCCGATCATTTTGCGGACCAGCGGCGCATTTTCTGCGGGGATGTTGTAGAGAACGGAGATGTCGAGCGCGGAGATGAGCCCTTCGGAAGACGGGACATTGGCCATTTCCTTCAGCTCCTGCGTCTTGACCTCCCAAATCTCAACCTGCGTGGTGATCGGATTGATCAAGTGCCAGCCGGTTCTCATCGGCTGGTCGGAGATTTTTCCGAAGTTGAGTTTCACGCCGGTCTCGCCGTCCTCGATGCGGGCGCATCCTGTCGTCGAAAGGGCTGCAAAAACCCAGACCAGTGCCGCTATTTTGCTCATTGTCGGAATCATATTTCGCATCGAATGATCTCCTGGGGTTAGATGTAAAAATGAAACGAGTGATTGACCATGTGATGGGTCGGACGCCGCCGGGCTTCGGCGGAAAGCTCCGCCAGTGTCGTCGCCGCCAACGTCGTGCTGACCGCCAATTCGATGCGCGTTAAGACAAACGCTGTGATTTGATCGACGGCGGTTGATGGATGCTCAGCCGTGGCAAAGGCCTGAACGATGTCCGCCACGGAAATTCTCGAAGCCGGACGGCTCAAGCTGTAGCCGCCGCGCGCCCCGCGCTCAGCGGTGACCAGTCCCGCGCGGCGCAGCCGGTGGAGCATCTGCGCAAGCGAGGCCTGGGAAATCCCCTGCCGCTTGGCCACGGCCACGACGGAGATCGGCCCCTGCCCTTCATGGAGGGCCAAGTCCGCCATCGCGCGCAAACCATAGATGATTCGAGCGGGGAATCTCATGCGTCGAAGTAGGCATCCAAACTTAAATAGCGTTCCCCGGTGTCCGGCAGAACAACCACGACTTTCTTGCCGGCGCCCAATTTTTTAGCGACGCCAATGGCCCCTACAACAGCAGCGCCCGATGAAATCCCGCATAAAATTCCCTCTTCGCGGGCAAGCCGGCGCGCCGTGGCGTATGCCTCTTTGTCATCCACGGTGATAATTTCATCAATCACATCGCGGTTTAAAACTTCCGGAACGAAGCCGGCTCCGATTCCTTGAATCAGATGCGGCCCCGGTTCTTTTCCGGAAAGCACCGGCGAATTGGCCGGCTCGACGGCAATCACGCGAATTTTAGGATCTTTTTTCTTCAAGACTTCACCGACACCGGTCAGCGTGCCGCCCGTTCCCACGCCGGCGACAAATGCGTCGATCCTGTCCTCGACGGAATTTAAAATCTCCTTGGCGGTGGTCAGCCGATGAACGCGCGGATTGGCCGGATTGGAAAATTGGTGCGGCATAAAAGCCCCGCGCGTTTTTTCCATGAGCTCTCTGGCCTTGGCCACTGCCCCGGCCATGCCGTCTTTTGCCGGAGTCATCACAATTTCAGCGCCATACCGCCGCAGTAAATTCGTCCGCTCCAAACTCATGCCGTCGGGCAACGTCAAAATAAGCTGATAGCCCTTTACCGCAGCGACCATGGCAAGACCAATGCCGGTGTTGCCGCTGGTCGGTTCGATGATCGTCGCACCCGGTTTTAAGACGCCGCGCTTCTCGGCATCTTCCACCATGGCAGCGGCGATGCGGTCCTTCACGCTGCCCCCGGGATTGAACGACTCCAGCTTTGCCAGCACCATCGCAGAACTTTTGCCCACGACACGGTTCAGGCGCACCATCGGGGTGTCGCCCACCAAGGCCAAAATGTCGTCGGCGACGTGGTTGCGCGACATCAGCTCATTTCCTTAAATGCGGCCCGTACGGCCGAAACTGTTTTTTCAATGTCGCGCGCGGTGTGCGCTGACGAGACAAACCACGCCTCAAATTGCGACGGAGGAGCATAAACGCCATGGCGCCGAAGGAGATTAAAAAGTCGGGCATATTCAGCCGTGTCCGACCTGCGTGCGGCAGCCGCATCGTTCACCGGCCCCCGCGTGAAAAATGGGGAGAAGAGAGACCCGGCTTGATTGACTGTCAGCGGAATGGAGAAGTGATCGGCCTCTTCGCGTAAACCGCTGACCAGCTTTTCGGCGCGCGCGGCAATTTTTTTATAGAATCCAGGGACTTGAAGCGCTTTGAGTGTCGCAATGCCGGCGATCATTGCAATCGGGTGTCCCGAAAGCGTTCCTGCCTGGTAAACCGGCCCCAGCGGAGCGACCAGTTCCATCAATTTTTGGCGCCCGCCGTAGGCAGCCGCCGGAAATCCGCCGCCGATGATTTTTCCAAGGCAGGTCAAGTCCGGCTGGATGTGCAACAAAGTCTGGGCCCCGCCGTATTCCAACCGAAACCCGGAAATCACTTCATCGAAAATGAGAATGATTTTCTCCTGCGCAGTCAGCGCGCGCAATTTCTGCAGGAACCCTGTGGCAGGAATCAAAAGCCCGATGTTGGCTGGATATGGCTCGACGATCACGCAGGCCAACTCTTTGCGATGCGTCTGAATGGCATGTTCGAGCGCTTTGATGTCGTTGAATGGGATCGTGATGGTGTCGCGCGCGTAATTTTCAGGAACGCCGTGGCTTGCCGGCACTCCCAGCGTGGCCAACCCGGAGCCGGCTTGCGAGAGCAGATAATCGGCGTGGCCATGATAGGCGCCGTCGAATTTTAAGATTTTTGTTCGGCCTGTGTAGGCGCGCGCCACACGCACGGCACTCATGACCGCTTCCGTCCCGGAGCTGACAAACCGCATGCGAGCCATCGACGGGAACGCGGCCGCAATCATCTGGGCCAGGCGCGTTTCAAGCGGGGTGGGCGTTCCGAAAGAGGTGCCGTTTTTAAGCGCTTTTTTGACAGCGGAGATGATCGCCGGATGCCGATGCCCCAAAATCATCGCTCCCCAGGAGCAGACATAATCAATGTAGTCGTTTCCCTCCACATCGCGCAGGGTCGCTCCCTCGCCGCGGGTAACGAAGAACGGCTCTCCGCCGACGGCTTTAAATGAGCGGACTGGGGAATTCACTCCCCCGGTGATGTATTTCTTCGCCTCTTCAAAGCATTTCTGATTCGTCATGGCAGTTATCGTGGACGTTTTAGGGGATTTGTTAAGCGTCCAATTCTTTGAACAGATCTTCGTAGTCTCGGCTGACCACCGCTTTTCCCCCGCAGTTTGAAAAACTCCCCTACCATTTTCCACATCGCCGAAAACCGGGCGTTCGCGCCGGCTTTTTTCCAGAAAAGCGCGTCGAACTCCTCGGCTTCTTTAAACGACTTCGCTTTGTTCACCCAAACTCGTTTCACCATTTCTTGCTCCTCTTAAAGCATTTCTGATTGGTCATGAAGCTTTGAGGAATAGGGACGTCTATCAAGCGGCTGCATTCTGGCGCCACTCGCGCTCGACGCGCTCCGCCAGAAATTGTTTCAACAGCGCCTGATACGGAATATCGCGCTTGTTGGCCAACGCCTTCAGATCGCCGATCAAATGTTCGGGCAAACGGATCGAGATTGTTCTTAAGCTCGGCTTGAGATTCGGAAATCGAACACGCTTGGCTTTTGACCAATCGACATAATCCGTAGAATCATGCGCGGCCCAAAACTTTCGTTCGGCATCCTCATTTTTGAACTGAGGAATCGGTTTAAGTTTCTTCATATCGTTTGCGCTCCTTTCGACTCATATCCCTTGCAGAGAGGATACGTATTCTGTTTCGCCGCATCGTCAAGGGACAGGCGTGCTCCAGAGAGCAACCGTGTTCTATGGAAACTCCGGATGAACCTGGCACCGCCGGAACCGTCCCGGCTACAACACTGCTGCTTCTCATGCCGCTCTGTATCGCGATGCGTAGCGGTCGAGCACCTCTCGGATCATCCGCTGATATTTTGTGTGGTGCTTTCTAGCTTCCTGTTTGAAAAATTCCACGCTGGAGCGTTCGAGTGCAATCGTCACCTTGGTGGTTTTATTCCAAACTGCCAGCTCTGCCGGCGGCGGCAGAAAATCATCGACACGCGTCAGTTTTCCAATCGGCATATCACGATCGATCTTTTTTTTCATCATAGCAACCCTTTCCTTTTCTCCAGTAACCGGCCCCGAAGATGCGTATCTTGTCGCTTCGATAGCTGAATCGAACGGTGAGAATCCGGCCCCCGACTTCACCCAGACAGAAAAACCGCTCCTCTTGAGCGCTGTGCTTGGCATCCGTAAAAATCTTTCTCTTGGGGTCGAAGAATGCGCGCGCGGCGGTCTCAAAATCCACGCCGTGTTTGAGCCAATTCTCCCGCTCCTTGCGCGTATCCCAGAGGAAGCGCCCCCATGCCCTATCCACAACAGAAGTCTACCATATATACG
>JACQQZ010000069.1 GCA_016206755.1 Candidatus Omnitrophota bacterium | reverse complement strand
TCCCAAAGCATGAGCGCAAATATGAATATTGATCGCTCGTACAGCGGTACCGTTTCCGGGAGTGCCAGGTTCCCGCTTGAACCTGGCACTCCCGGAAACGGTACCGCTCAGGTAACCCAATGCTAGCGTACATTGTGCGGCGGGTGATGGGGCTGATTCCGGTGTTTATCGGGATTACCGTGGTGAGTTTTTTCATCATGCATCTGGCCCCGGGGAAACCGACCGATGCTGCCGCCGAGATGAGCCTGAAAGTCTCGCTGCAAGCCCGCGAGCGACTCAACCAGCTCTACGGCCTCAACGACCCGATTCCTGTGCAGTATGGGCGCTGGATCAAGCGTTTTGCGCGCGGCGATTTCGGGGAATCGTTTCAGGATGGCCGGCCGGTGGTCCGAAAAATTTCCGAGCGCATCCCAATCACGCTCGGAATAAATCTCTTGGCCCTCCTGATCGCATTGGGCATCGCCATTCCCGTTGGAACAACCACCGCCGCCAGGGCAGGGAGCCCCCTCGACAAAACCGTCACCGTCATTCTCTTTATTGCATTCTCGCTCCCTTCATTTTGGCTGGCCCTGCTGGCTCTGAATCTCTTTGGGATACACCTGCGCTGGCTGCCGGTTTCAGGGCTTCATTGGCTCTTATCGGACCGTTTGCCTTTGTGGCAGCAGTGGCTCGACCTTGGGAAGCACCTGATTCTTCCGGTGGGCATTTTGGCGGTGGGGGACATTGCCATTTACGCGCGCTATTTGCGCTCCAGTATGGTCGAAGTCCTTGAACAAGATTACATTCGCACGGCGCGGGCCAAAGGACTGCCCAACCCGATCGTTCTTTACCGGCACGCGCTGCGCAACGCGCTCCTGCCTTTCATTACACTTTTGGGTCTGGCAATTCCCGGGCTCCTGGGCGGGAGCGTTATCCTCGAATCGATTTTTGCCATTCCGGGCTTGGGACGGCTTTTCTTTGACGCAACGATGGGACGAGACTACCCGGTCATCATGGGGATGATTGTCATGGGATCTCTTCTGACGCTTTTGGGCAATCTCATCGCGGACATTGCTTACGCATTGGCCGATCCGCGCGTGAGGGTCGAGGGTTCGCGAGGCGGGGCATGAAGTGGGGGATTGCTCTTCTGGCTGCTTTGGCCATCGTTGCCATCCTGGCCCCTTGGGTCGCCCCGGCAGATCCTTCCGCCATTCGTCTGGAAGACGCGCTCACGGCTCCTTCGACGCAGCACTGGCTTGGGACCGATCAGCTTGGCAGGGATGTTTTCAGTCGAATGGTCTATGGAACGCAGATTTCTCTGTCGGTCGGCTTGGTCGCCGTCGGCATTGCCACGGCCGCCGGAATCACCGTGGGGGCAACCGCCGGTTATTTGGGAGGTGGGGCTGATTTGGCACTCATGCGCTTGGCGGACATCCTTCTTTGCTTCCCGACGCTTTTCCTCATCCTCGCCGTCGTCGCATTCATTGGACCCAGCATCATCAACATCATGGCTGTGATCGGCCTGACCGGTTGGATGGGAACCGCGCGGCTGGTCCGCGCCGAAATCCTCTCATTGAAAGAACGCGAATTTGTTCTGGCATCCCGCCTGATGGGGGCGCGTTCCGGATGGATCATTCGCAAGCATCTTCTGCCCAATGCGCTGGCCCCAGTCATCGTCAACGCCACCCTGGGAATGGGCAGCGCCATCTTCATCGAATCCGGCTTAAGCTTCATGGGGATCGGCGTCCAGCCGCCCACGCCCAGTTGGGGCAACATTCTCATGGAAGGCAAAGACGCTTTGGGCATTGCCTGGTGGTTGATTGTCCCGCCGGGCGGCTCCATTTTCATCACGATCTTGGCATGCCATCTGACCGGAGAAGGTTTGCGCTCGCGGTGGAAAAAGCATGGGTAATCCTTTACTGGAAGTCCAAAATTTGCATGTGGAGTTCGGAAGAGGGCTGAACGCGGTTCATGCCGTCAATGGGGTTAACCTGTCGCTTTCGCAAAATGAAATTGTCGCACTCGTCGGAGAATCCGGTTCCGGGAAGACTCTGACCGCATTGGCGCTCGGGCGCCTGCTGCCGGCTCAGGCCCGCTGGCGCGCAAAAACTCTGCAGCTTCAAGGAAAAGATCTTTTGGCATTTTCCGAATCTCAATGGCGGGGCGTCCTGGGCCGGCAGATGACTTATGTTTTTCAAGATCCCGCCACGGGGCTCAATCCTGTCATGACCGTTGAAGAGCAGCTTCTTGAGCCGCTCCTGATTCACCGGCATTTGGCGCGCGCCGCGGCAAAAGTTCACGCATTGGAAGCTTTGCGCAGCGTACAGATGTCCGATCCGGAAGAAAAACTCGCGTTCTATCCTCATCAGCTCTCAGGAGGAATGCAGCAACGGGTCATGCTGGCGATGGCCATTCTCTTGGAGCCGGCGCTTCTGATCGCCGATGAACCGACCACGGCATTGGACGTCACCGTTCAAAGACAAATTTTGAATCTGCTTTCGCATCTGCGCGCCCAGAAAAACTTAAGTATTCTTTTGATCACCCACGATCTTCTTCGCGTGGCCCCAATCGCGGACCGGGTTGCCGTGATGCACCAAGGTCAAATCGTTGAAACCGCACCCACCCAGAAGCTGCTTCAATCCCCCCGGCACCCTTACACCCAGATGCTCCTCAAAGCATGACGGCGCCTCTTTTGTCCGCCAGCCATTTGACCAAAAGATACCCTTACCGTCCGGGGCTTTTGCGCCAAACAAAAGGATGGATTCATGCCGTGGATGGCGTTTCTCTGGAAATTTTCCCGGGAGAAACGGCCGGTCTGGTGGGGGAGTCCGGCTGCGGGAAAAGCACTTTGGCCAAATTGCTTGCAGGACTGCTGGCGCCGACCCAGGGAAGCGTTTTCTATAAAGGCAAGCCGTTGAATCGGCTCACGCGGGATGAAAAACGGGAGTTTCAGTGTTCGGTTCAATTTGTTTTTCAATCCTCCTCCGCCAGCTTGAATCCACGCATGAGAATCGGGGACAGCATCGCTGAGCCGTTGCGCATTCAAAAACGGGGGACGGCCAGAACATTGCGCAAAACCGTCTCCGGTCTGCTGGAAGAAGTGGGGCTGGAAGCCGGCTGGTCAAATCGCCTGCCCGGCGAGCTTTCCGGCGGCCAACGGCAACGGGTGGCGATTGCACGGGCATTGGCCTTGCGGCCGGCGCTGATTCTTTGCGATGAGCCGGTCGCTTCGTTGGATGCCGTGGTTCAGAAACAGATCATTCACCTGCTCGAAAAACTGCAGGCCGGCCGGGGCATGGCCTACCTCATCATCTCGCACAATTTGGAAACGGTCGCGGCCATGGCCGACCGGGTGGACGTGATGTACCTGGGAAGAATCGTCGAAACATCCTCGGCGCAAGAACTCTTCGACAAGCCGATGCACCCTTACACGCAAGCATTGCTGGCCGTCAGCCCCATTCAAGGCGAACCTTGCTCAGCCCTCAAAATCCCATCCGGCTGCAGGTATCATCCGCGCTGCCCCAAGGCAGAGAAGGTTTGTTCTCAGGATGATCCTGCGCTTCTCCCCAGAACGGATGGACGCATCAGCGCCTGCCACTTCGCCTAAAAAATGTTAAAGCGAGAACGGTAGCGGTGTCTCAGGCATTCAGTGGCCCGACAACGCAAGCGGTACCGTTTCCGGGAGTGCCAGGTTCCCGCTTGAACCTGGCACTCCCGGAAACGGTACCGCTGTACGAGCCGGGCAGTGAGCGGCCTGAGCAGCTTTCCCATTCGAGCTTCTTGCCGACAGAGAACGATTGGGTTAAACTAGCCCCCATGGACCCCATCGTCACAGCTTGGATTGTTACCCTGGGCCTCGGCGCCGCCATCGGCTTCGGACTCTACCATTTGGCCAATCAGCGGATGCAGGTCCACGTCCAACCCCAAGCGCCCGCCGAGGACAACGTTGACTCCACCATTCGAAGCCATCTGTCGCAGCTGCGTGGTTCGTCTCGGGATTTAGAGCAAGTCGCCGAGAATATCTCTTCTTACGTCAGCACGGAAGTGGAGCGAAAAACCTCAACGATGCGACAGCAGTACGAAAAGACGATCCGGCAAAAAACGCAGGAAACCGAGCATCTGGCTGAAAAAACCAAGCAGCTCAACGAGCAATTCAAGACCACCTATGAACGCTACCGCAAGGTCACGGCGGAGAAAACGCAGACGGAATCGATTGTCCGCAGCATCGCCGAAGGGCTGGTGGTGGTCAACAACAAGGGCGAAGTTCTGCTGATGAATCCGGCGGCAGAGCGGTTGCTCGGCTCCAAGGAAGAACGGCTCGGAAAAAACGTCGCGGCCGGTCTCAACGATGCCCAATTGGTCTCGATGGTCAAAGGGGGAGGCGCCGATCAGAACCAAGAAATTGTTCTGAACAGCCAAAACGACAGCACCAAAAAGACGCTGCGCGCCAGCACGACCGTGATCGAAGATGAGAACGGCCAGACGGTCGGAATGGTCTCCGTGCTGACCGACGTCACCAAGCAAAAAGAGCTGGAGCAATTGAAGGCCGACTTCCTCTCCAATGTCTCCCATGATCTGCGGACGCCGATTGTGACCATTCAAAAAGCGCTGGCCTTGGTCCACGATCCGGCAACCGGCGGGCTCAATGAAACTCAATTGAAGTTTATCACCATTGCCGAGCGCAACACCAAAACGCTTCTCCAGCTCATCAGCGATCTGTTGGACATGGCCAAACTCGAAGCCGGCAAGATGCAGCTGCGTCCGGAAACGGGGCGGGTGGAGGAAGTCATCCAAGCCACGGTAGAAAATCTCGAGCCCTGGGGAAAATCCAAAGGAGTCGCACTGGCTTTGAAGACCTCCGGGACTCTTCCGGAGCTTCCAATCGACGCGCAGCGCATTTCTCAAGTCCTCATGAACCTCATTGGAAACGCCGTCAAATTTACGCCTTCGGGGGGGAAGGTCACCGTCGAGAGCAAGGTTCGGGAATCCAACGTGTGGGTCAGCGTCTCGGACACAGGGGTGGGTATTTCCAAAGAAGACCTCCCAAAGGTGTTCGGCCGTTTTCAGCAGGTGGGGGAGAGGACGCCCTCGGACATCAGCGGCACGGGACTGGGTCTTTCAATTGCCAAAGAGATTGTTGAGCTTCATCGTGGTAAAATCTGGGTAGAGAGTGAACTGGGAAAGGGAACGACGTTTACCTTTACGTTGCCTCTTACGCCGGCGCCGTCGTAGAACAGGGGGGTGCTTTGAGTAAACCGATTCAGATATTGCTGGTAGATGACCAACCGGACTTTTTGGAAACAATGTCTTTTTGGATGAAATCCAAAGGATACGCCGTGGAGACCACCGACAGCGGCGATCGAGCCGTGGAGATCATTCAGTCCAACCCGATCGACATTGTTTTCTTAGATGTCCGCATGCCCAAAGGGGGCGGCATCGGGACGCTGACCAAAATCCGAGCCGTCAAAAAAGACCTGCCGGTGATTTTGATCACGGCCTATCCGGAAGACCACGTGATGCAGGAAGCCCGCGAGCTTGGGATATCAGGGTTCTTCCCCAAAGAGGGAGGATTGGATACGCTGGCTCAAGTCATCGAAGTGGCCTTGAGAACCCACAAAGGGCTGCGAACGTAACTCCTCGCCGATCCCGCACAACCGAAGGAAATTCTCAGCATGTCGGACCAGGGTCTCAAAATTGGAAAATATTCGTTTCGTTCCCGGCTGATCGTCGGGACAGGCAAGTATCCCAGCTTTGAAATCATGCGCGCCGCGCATGAAGCCTCGGGAGCCGACCTGGTGACGGTGGCCGTGCGCCGGGTCGATTTGAATGACAAATCCAAGCAGTCGCTCCTCGGCTGGATCGACCCCGCAAAATACAAGCTGCTGCCCAATACGGCGGCCTGCTTCACCGCAGAAGATGCCATCCGGACCGCGCACCTGGCCAAAGCCGCCGGCGTGTCCGACCTCATCAAGCTGGAAGTCATCGGCGATGAAAAAACATTGATGCCGGACACCGAGGCGCTTTTGATCGCCACGCGCGCTCTGGTCAAAGAAGGATTTACGGTGATGCCGTACACCAATGACGATCTGGTCGCCGCCAAAAAATTGGAGCAGGCGGGGGCTGCTTGTGTGATGCCGCTGGCCGCGCCGATCGGCTCGGGGCAGGGCATTCTCAATCCTCTCAACATCCGCCTCATCATCGAGGCCGTGCAAATTCCGGTCATTGTGGATGCCGGCGTGGGAACCGCCTCCGACGCCGCCATCGCCATGGAGCTTGGCGCCGATGGCGTGTTGATGAACACAGGCATTGCAGGCGCCCAAGACCCCGTTGCCATGGCGCGCGCCATGCGCTTGGCCGTCGAAGCCGGCCGGACTGCATTCCTGGCCGGACGAATCCCCAAAAAACCGTACGCGAGCGCCTCCAGCCCCAGCATCGGATTGCTGGAGCCCCGAGCCGCCGCAGCCCAAAAGGTATAACCGTGTCTTACGAAATTGCCGTCATTCCGGGAGATGGAACAGGCCCTGAAGTTGTCCGTGAAGGTTTGAAAGTCTTGGAGGCGGCGGCTAAAAAAACCGGCTTCCGGTACACCACCACGAATTATCCGTTCGGCGGAGAGCATTATCTGAAAACCCGTGAAACGCTTCCGGATGCATCCATCGAAGAGCTTAAAAAATCTTCCGCCATTTTACTCGGCGCGATCGGCCATCCCGAAGTCAAGCCGGGCATTCTGGAAAGAGGCGTTCTTTTGAAGCTGCGATTCGGCATGGACCAATACATCAACCTGCGTCCCGTCCGCCTGTACCCGGGTGTTTGGACTCCGCTCAAAGACAAAGGTCCGGAGCAGATTGATTTCGTGGTGGTCCGCGAGAATACGGAAGATCTCTATGCCGGCGTGGGGGGATTTCTTAAAAAAGGGACTCCGGATGAAGTCGCCACTCAGGTCAGCATCAACACCCGCAAAGGGGTGGAACGCTGCATCCGGTTTGCTTATGACCTGACCCGAAAACGCAACAAACAGAGGAAACTCACGCTGTGCGCAAAAACCAACGTGCTCACTTACGCGCACGACCTGTGGGCGCGCACCTTCGAAGAAGTCGGGCGCGAATATCCGGACATCAAACAGGAGTACGCCCACGTGGACGCCGCTTGCATGTGGATGATCAAGAATCCGGAAACATTTGACGTGATTGTGACGACCAACATGTTTGGGGACATCATCACGGATTTGGGAGCCATGATTCAAGGAGGCATGGGCATCGCCGCCGGAGGCAATTTGAATCCCGAAGGCGTGTCGATGTTTGAGCCGATCGGCGGGTCTGCGCCAAAATACACCGGAAAAGGCCAGATCAATCCGCTGGCCGCCATCGTCGCCGTCAGCATGATGCTTGATGCCTTGGGCGAAACGGCCGCCGCGCAGCAGGTTGAGAGAGCCGTCATGTTCGTCACCGCCAACAAGCTCAAGAGTCTGGCCGCCGGGAAGATGGGATACACCACCGGCGAAGTCGGTGATCTGGTGGTCTGGGCCCTTGAAACTCTGCCGGTAGGAGCTCCCCTCGGCCAACGATGAAAACTGCAGGTGCGGGCTTTGTGAAAAAAGCAACGTATCGCGTGGCCGTGGTCGGGGTAGGCGCTGTCGGCGCGGAGATGCTGCGCGTGCTGCGGCAGCGCAAGTTCCCGATCGACAAACTCACCGTCCTGGCGCGCTCCAATCGCAGCATGGAGCTCGATGGGCGCCGCGTCAACGTCCAAGCCGTCGGCCCGGAAGCTTTTGAAGCCCAGGACATCGTCCTATTTGCAGGGACGGAAGGGGAGAAAGGGGCGGCGCTCACCTATGCCCCGGAAGCGATCCGCCGCGGTGCGGTGGTCATCGACAACGGGGCCGATTTTAGAATGGATCCCAAGGTTCCGCTGGTCGTCCCGGAGGTCAATCCGGAAG
>JACQQZ010000070.1 GCA_016206755.1 Candidatus Omnitrophota bacterium | reverse complement strand
TGTCGGAGTACATGGAGAAGTTCAATGTTTCCCGGCTGGTGGGGGCCCCGCCCGGCTACGTCGGCTACGAGGAAGGGGGCCAGTTGACGGAGAAGGTGCGCCGGAGGCCCTACTCGGTCGTGCTCCTGGATGAGCTGGAGAAAGCGCATCCGGATGTGTTCAACCTGCTGCTCCAGGTGCTCGAAGAAGGCCGCCTGACGGACAGTTTCGGACGCAAAGTGGATTTTAAGAACGTCATGCTCATCATGACCTCGAACATCGGAGCGGAGCTTCTGCGCAAGCAGGGGAGTCTTGGGTTTAAAGCCGAAAAAACGGCGGCGGAGATGAATTACCAAGACATCAAGACCAAGCTCCTGGATGAGGTCAAGCGGACGTTCAAACCGGAGTTCATCAACCGCATCGACGACATCATCGTCTTCCAGCCGCTGACCCGCGAAGATCTGTTTAAAATTGTTGATCTGGAAATAGCGGAAGTCAAACAGCGCTTAAAAGAGCGCAAAGCGGAGATCGAATTGACGCAGGAGGCCAAAGAGTTCCTGATCGACAAGGGTTTCGATCCAATCTACGGCGCCCGGCCCTTGAAGCGGACCATTCAGCGCTACCTGGAAGATCCGCTGGCTCAGGAAATTATTACCGGCCAAATGCGCGAGGGAAGCATCATCCATGTCGGCGTCGGGGAAGGGAAACTCGCGTTTTCCTACGAGCCGGTTTCAGCGTCGTCGTAAAACAGGCGCCGGATGCTTAGAGCGCCTTTCAGAACCTCCCGTGGCCGCGCTGGGTGGATTTGCCAGCCGCGCAAGGCGCGAGGAGGAGGCGTAGTACGAGCCGGTTTCCGCGTCGTCGTAAAACAGGCGCCGGATGCTTAAGTTGCTTCGGTGGGTGGGGTCGGCCCTTGCTGCCGGAATCGCTTTTTCGGCGGCGGCGGTCGCTGTGTCATGGCTGCTCCTCATCAGCGTCCGTCCCATGATCGAAAGGAAAATTTCCGAGAGCATAGGATGCGAAGTGCGCTACGGGTGGGCCTGGGTCACGCCATGGGCCGGCGTGGTGGTTTCCGATCTCCGGGTGACGCCTTCAACAGGTCAACCCCGGTTGGCCGTTTCTCGCCTTCTGCTGCAGTATGAATGGAAAGACCTCTTTTCCCGCCGCTGGGATTCCGTCGGACAAGTGACGCTTCAAAGCCCGCATTTGATTCTGACCCAAGGGGATGCCCCTGAGACCCTCCCCGCGGCGCTGGCGGCGTCTTCATCGCAAAAATGGATCAAACCGGTCCAAATTTTTGTTGACGACGGGCATGTGAGCGTCCCTGGGCTGGCGTCGTTGTTTCATCATGGCTCAGCGGATGCGCAGTATGACGGCCAAAGGATTCTCATTCGCCGCGCGCATGTTCAAGCGCTGGACGCAGATTTGCGCGTTCAAGGCGAGATCGGAAATTTTAAGACGCATCCGCAGTGGGCGTTGGATTTTCGATTGGCCCACCCGAAATTTTCCGGACAGTTGGAAATTGACGGCAACGCGCAAGGTTCCGCGTTGACCGGATACTGGCAGCCGGCGGAGGAAGGCCGCGTGCCGTTGTTTGGGCACGTCAAATTCTTACCTCACCGCGTGGAGGCCGCTGACGTCCAGGCGGGCGCTTTCCAAGCCGCCACGGCTTTCCTGGATTTTATGGAACAGCAGTGGGGCGTTACCGTTTTGGGGCCGGGCGGAAAGCAGATCGTGATTCGCAGCCGGGGCAAATGGCAACGGCCGCAATGCGAGCTGGTGATCGGCGATTTTCCCTTGGGTCCGGTGAGCATGACAACAACGGCGCGGCTGACGGCGAAACTTTCAGAAAGCGGAAAAGGTCTGGAAGGAACGGCGAGCACCTTCGGAACGGCCCTCAATCGCAGGTCGTTTGGAGAGCTCTCCGGTTTCTGGTCATTGACAAAAGACACGCTGCATCTTCGATCGTTCGCCTTGGGGGCCGCGTACCGCTTGTCGGGATCGATTGGTATTCCTCCGCCCCATGCCTTGCATCTGATCCTCGACATCACGGGAGCCGACATCGGTCAAATCGCCGCCACGATCGAGCCGGGCAAAGCCCCGCTGGCGTCCGGGTTGGTCAACGGGCAGATTCAATTGTCCGGTTCTTTGGACGCCGTGCGGATGAAAGGTTACTTGACCGGCCGGGATGGAAAAATCGGCCGGACGCCTTTTGAAATCGCCATCGTTAATTTTGAAGGAGAGGGTTCGGTCGTTCGCTTTTTAGATTCCCGGATTCAGAACGGGGGCAGCGAGATGCTGATTTTGGAAGGCGCCCTGGATGTGTCGAAGCTGGGAACGCAAAGCGTGTTTGGACAGGTCCGGCTTACTCCTTTTCAGAAAACCAAAGCCGCTGAAACGCCGGAAAAAGCTGCGGAACCTCGGATTGCGGTTCGCCGGACCCTGGACGCGGAAGTTTCGCCCGAGAGCGTTCCCAGCGAAGAAGTGGATGTCGGGTTAAAAATTCTGGGAACGGACGGCCAAAAAACAAAGTTGAAATACCGCAAGCAAGGAGAGGATAAATTGATGGGGGTGGAGCATCAAGTCAAATTTTGAGACCGCCCAATCCATTCAGCAGATCTTGGGGCGCTTGGGAGAGCGGCTGCTGTTGTTCTTCCAGTATGCGGGAGGCACTTCCATCCTGCTCGCCCAGACCGTGGCCGGTCTTTTTGTGCCGCCGTTCCGGCGGACGCTGATCGTCGAGCAGATGGAAAAGATCGGCGTGGACAGCTTTCCGATCGTGGCCATGACCGGTTTGTTTACCGGGATGGTCTTGGGATTGCAGACGGCCTATCAGCTGCAGCAAATCGGAGCGGAGTCTTACATCTCCAGCATCGTCGGGCTTTCGATGGTTCGGGAATTGGGGCCGGTGCTGACGGCTCTGGTCGTGACAGGACGCGTCGGCGCCGCCATCACCGCAGAGATCGGCACCATGAGGGTGACCGAACAAATCGATGCGCTGGAATCCTTGGCGACAAACCCCATTCAATACCTGGTCGCGCCTCGATTCGTGGCGCTTTTGATCATGCTGCCGCTGCTGACGCTGTATTCCGATGTGATCGGCATCTTTGGGGGTTATCTCATCGGCGTTTACAAGCTGGGCGTGACGCCGACCTTGTACATGCGCATGACGTGGGACGTCATTCAGATCAAGGACATCATGACCGGTTTGGTGAAGGCCGGTGTTTTTTCGATGATCGTTGCCACCGTGGCTTGCTACGAAGGGTTTGAAACCAGCGGAGGGGCCGAGGGTGTGGGCCGGGCGACCACGCTGGCGGTGGTCATTTCATTTATCATGATCGTCGCAGCCGATTGTTTGTCGACGGCGATCTTCTACTTCGTGTTCCCATGACCCCGTCACCTGCTTTCAACGGACAGGGCAGGTGATGGGGTGATTGAAATCATCAATCTGTGCAAGGCATTCGGATCGCACGCGGTTTTGGACAATCTGAACTTGACCGTCCAGACCGGCGAAACGATGGTCATCATCGGCCGGAGCGGCTGCGGTAAATCGGTCCTGCTGAAGCATGTCCTGGGATTGATGCGGCCTGACAGCGGCCAGGTGATCGTCGACGGAAAAGACGTCACGAAAATCGAAGGCCCCGAGCTTCAAAAATTGCGCATGCGGTTCGGCATGGTGTTTCAGGGCGCCGCGCTGTTTGACTCCATGACGGTGGGAGAAAACGTCGGTTTTGCGCTTCGCGAACACCGCCTGTTTCCGGAAGGAGAAGTCCGGCGGCGCATCACGGAGTGTCTTTCGCTGGTCGGTTTGGCCGATATCGAAAATTTGAAACCGGCGGAGCTTTCCGGGGGGATGCGCAAGCGCGTCGGAATCGCCCGGGCCCTGGCCATCCGGCCGGACATCCTCTTGTTCGATGAGCCGACCACCGGCATCGATCCTGTCATGGCGGATGTGATCAACAAGCTGGTCAAGACGTTGCACGAGCGCTTGAAGGTAACGGTTGTTCTGGTCACTCACGATATGGTCAGCGCGTATAAAGTGGCCACGCGAATCGCCATGATGTACGAGGGACGCATCATCGCGACCGGGACCCCCGAGCAAATTCAGTCCACCGGCAATCCTGTGGTCCGGCAGTTTGTTCGCGGCGAAGCGGAAGGACCCATTACGGCAGATCAGCCGAAACGGCGAACTTTTATCGGATGAGGGGGTGAGATCAATGCAAGCCACGCGGGAAGTGAAAGTCGGATTGTTCGTATTCATCGCATTCGTGCTGCTGACCGTCATCGTATTTTCGATCAGCGATTTTTATGGCTTCTCACCCGGCTATCGCGTCAAAGTCCTGTTCCACTCGGCCGGCGGCATCGGCGTCGGCGCGCCGGTCCGCTTGGCGGGCGTGGATGTGGGGGAGGTTCGCAAGGTGACCGTTTCTTTTGATGAATCCCAAGCGGTAACCCGGGCGGAGCTGCTGATTTGGCTGCGCGATAACGTCAAAATCGAAGAAGATGCGGTGGCTTACGTCAACACGTCCGGTTTGATCGGGGAAAAGTATCTCGAAGTGATTCCGGGGTCGCGCGACGCCCGTATTTTAAAGGACAATGAAGAATTGCATGGGCGCGACACCGTGGCCATGGCCGATTTTATGAACACCGGGTATGAAGTGGTGGCTCAATTGAACAAAACGATTTCTTCCGTGCAGTCGGTGGTGGGGGATGAAGAGGTGCGGGCCGCGTTTAAAGGAACGGTGGCCAATTCCCAGGAAGCCACGGCGCGCCTGAATACCATGCTGGATCATACGAATGCCATTTTGGAGTCGATTCGGTACGGGAAAGGAACCGTGGGGCGATTTTTAATGGAGGACGAAATTTATCGGGATGTCCAGGAGACCGTCAAGGACATCAAAGCCCATCCCTGGAAACTCTTTATCCGGGGGCGGGAGGGCAAGAAGCGGTAAATGGTTTTTGAACCGGGAGATTCACGATGACGATTCTTATCGTTCGCGCTTTTTTTATCATCCTATGCATGCTCATTGGACGGCAATTCGGGTTTGTGTTGGATTCGGGCCCTGCCTCCGGAACCCTGGGGGCGCTCGTGGGCGCCGGCGGGGCATTGGTGCTCATTGGGCTTGAGTTCGGTTTGCGCAACATTTCCAGCCGGGGGCTGTCTGCGGCGGTCTTCGGCCTTCTGTTCGGCCTCATCCTGTCCCAGATGATCATCGCTTCGGTTGGTTTTCTTCCGATCAGCCCGCAGCCGATGGCGGCGGCCAAAACCGCCATTACGGTCATCTTTTGTTACTTCGGCATGATCATTGCGATGCGGGGGAGGGATGAGTTCAACGTGATCATTCCCTATGTGAAGTTCGCGCGTCAGGACGAACGGGAGGACGTCGTGCTGCTCGATACCAGCGTCATCATCGACGGAAGAATCTCGGACATTTGCCAGACGAAATTTGTCGAGGGGCGTTTTGTCATCCCGCGGTTTGTGCTCAAAGAGTTGCAGCAGATCGCGGACTCTTCCGACGCCATCAAGCGCAACCGCGGACGGCGCGGGCTGGACATTTTGGGCAAGCTCCAGAAAACTCCGAACGTGGACGTCAAAATTCACGAGGAAGATTTTCCGGATCTGAACGAAGTCGATGCCAAGCTGGTGAAATTGGCGAAGGTTTTGGGCGCCAAGGTCCTGACCAATGACTACAACCTCAACAAGGTGGCGGAGCTGCAGGGCGTGCGGGTCCTCAACATCAACGAATTGGCCAATGCGCTCAAGCCGGTGGTGTTGCCCGGAGAGCTTTTGGAAATCCGCGTCATCAAGGAGGGGAAAGAATACAACCAGGGGGTGGCCTATTTGGACGACGGCACGATGGTGGTCGTCGAAAACGGCCGCAGCATGATCGGGCAATCCGCCCGCGTCTTGGTGACCAGCGTGCTTCAGACGGCGGCGGGCCGGATGATTTTTGCCAAACCGGAAAGCAACGGTCAAAAACCGGCTCCCCGGGCTTCCCGCTAGAGATGCGCGCTGCCATCGTTATCCCCGCGGCGGGGTTGGGCAAAAGATTCCGTTCCCCGGGGAAGCGCAAGCCGTTCGTCCAGCTCAATGGCCGCCCGATGCTGATCTGGACGCTCAAAGCTTTTGAAGCAGTTCCCCAGGTGGCCGAGATTGTGATTGCCGCGCATCCGAAGGACATTCAGGCCGCTTGGAAGCAGGTGAAGAAGTACCGGTGCCGCAAAGTCAGCGCCATTGTTCCCGGCGGAAAAACGCGGGCCGATTCGGTTTACTGCGGTTTGCGGGCTGTTTCCAAGTCGGCCGATGTGGTGGCTGTCCACGATGCCGCCCGGCCTTTGGTCGCACCCGGGTTGATTCAACGCGTCTTGAAAATGGCGCACCGCAGAGGGGCGGCGTTGGCGGCGA
>JACQQZ010000076.1 GCA_016206755.1 Candidatus Omnitrophota bacterium | reverse complement strand
GAGCAGGAAGAGGCCGTCCAAAGTCAGCGTTGGATCAACTTTATCTACGGTTTGACAGTACCGTGCAATAAATGGGGCGTGCCCGCCGGTGGCAATGACGAGCGCCTTTTTGATACGGGCCGCCTTTTGAAGCTTACGAACCAGGCCATCGCATAATGCCCCGTAGCCGTAGGCGATTCCACTCTGCATGGAAGTCACCGTGTCGCGGCCTAAAACCGCCTTTGGGTCTTCCAGCTCGACGCGCGGGAGCAAAGCAGCGCGGTTGGCAAGAGCATCCAGAGAAATTTCCAGCCCCGGCGCAATCACGCCTCCCAGATAGGCCC
The DNA here is from genome assembly GCA_016206755.1 of Candidatus Omnitrophota bacterium. Taxonomy (GTDB): domain Bacteria; phylum Omnitrophota; class Gorgyraeia; order 1-14-0-20-64-10; family JACQQZ01; genus JACQQZ01. The sequence continues at coordinate 10,587 of JACQQZ010000076.1, read as the reverse complement.
CTTTCCCCGAGACCACATCCACCGTGATGGCCGTTCCAAAATCAACGACGAATACAGGGGCGCCATATTTTTCGCGGGCTGCAACGGCATTGACCAGCCGGTCATTGCCCACTTGCCTAGGATCTTTGTAGAGATTTTTCATCGGGATCGGTCTGTCCTCGCCGACCACCAGCGGCTTTGGCCGGCAGATCTCTTTGAGGGCTGCTTTGACGAAGGCGGTGGCTTTCGGAACAACGCTGACAATCAAAATTTGCGTAACGGAGGCCGGGGGAACCTGCAAGCGCTCCAAAAGTCCGGCAAGGAGGATGGCGTATTCGTCAATGGTGCGCTCAGGGGTGGTTGACATGCGCCCGGACTCGACCAGCCGGTCGCGGTCGTAGACGCCCACCACAATGTTGGTGTTTCCGATATCAATGGCTAGAAGCATTGAGAGCATTGTAGCGCAATTATGCTGCTTGTTCGAGGCCGGCGGCCGATTGCAATGCCTGGAACATTTGCCGCCAATGTTCCTCCGAAAGATAACTTTCTGGAACGCCGGTGGCTTGGAATACCAACCGGAAAAATCGTTCGGCGTCATCAATAACACCGCCGTGATGAACCGTAAACTCTGTTTGACTCAGATCCTCCATTGCCTGATCTGCAACCTGATCGTCTTCTGAAGCGTAGACATAAAGTTCCGGCAAAACCGAAAATATCCGGGAATCGGTCCACTCAAGCACTTTGCCATCTAATTGCGACTGCATTGTATCCGGATCATCCGCAAGAACCACGACTTGAGACATACCGCGCCGCTGGAGCGCTGCTGCCATCGCTTGCACATCGGACGGTAGGGATGGCCCAAACAGGTAAACCGCTTTTCGATTCCGTGCCTGCTGAATCGCGGCGTCCAACCGCCACCCGGCCAGCCATTCTCGGATTCCTTGATCCAGCGGTGTCAGCGTCCCGGCCATGCCCAACAAAGCCAAATCACCGCTGGCATTGGCCGGTTCTCGACGAAGAATCGGCTGCTTCGCCGGAAGAACCGCAACATGAATTGTCCTGTCTGGATCATCAACGTCATTCACGGCATTGATCACAGCATCGGCCATGGCATTGTTCGGAATCCAAGGTGCGGCCACTTCAAAAACCACTTTTCGTTCCGGACCCGGCTCCACATCCAACGCCGCGACCCGATGAATCATCTCCACGACATCTCTGACGTGGGTCGGCGCCGCATAATCATTGAATACCGTCTGATGAAGCATCCCATTTTGAAGGATGTATCCATCCTGCGGGTTTGGACGATTCCACGGTTGATATTGCCCTGTACGGATCGCTTCAGCGACAGCAATAAAGCGCTGCAAACGCCGTGCAGCCAATCGACCGCCTTTGTAGGAAGGATCCCAGTATTCCTGACCCAAGCCCTGACCTGGTCCATAAACATCAGAGATTTTGAGGACTCGAATGTCCCTATTGTCCCGTCGGGCAATCAATTCCAAGATCTGCTGACCGAGCAGTTTGGAATAGGGGTAGCTGTACTCGTGCGCAAAAGAAACCGCCGGCTTGCCTTCTTGCGGCACAAATTGAGCTGGGATGTGGTCGGGTTCGGCCAAATCCGATTCGATGAATTGCCGAAACGTTTCGTCGGCGATGGCAAGACCGGGCTGTTGTCCCAGCCAATCGACGTATCGGGCGGCGCGTTCATTGATTTCTTGCATGAGTTGGTTCCGCTCAGGCGCGGTCAAGCGTGCAAACATATAATCGCCGGCATTGCTGGATGTCCAAACCAATCGCTGATCATCGGCCAGCAAAAGGCCGATCAAACCGGCGCTCATCGCGTTCTGCAAAAGCTCATCGGTCAGAGTGGCCGGAACGCCACCCGGCAAATGCTGCCAAGCCAGCCCTGCCGTATCGACAACAAGTTTTGCCCCTCCAATTGTGCGCTGAATGTCTTGGGCTAGCAGATGATCTCCTTGCTCAAGCGCAAGCTTACCTGCTCCGGGAGAATCTGAAAACTGTGCAGCATTCAACCGAGCGGGGATGCGAGTCAATGCACGAACCGATGCAATATTGGATCCGTATCGATCATGCAATTGACGCAGATAATGACCGCCGACAAAACCGGTCCCTCCAATGACGGCAACGTTTGCCCCTTGATAATAATCCCCGCTGCGCTGCGCCCATTCTTCCAAACCGGCGGGCATCGTATCGCCAATTCGGACTGGTCCAATCCAAATCAACGCCCGACCAAATTCCGGCGAAAAATTTTCTGGGGCGTTTAAAAATCCAAGTTTGGTGGGGGCGGTAAAAATCAATTGATACATCGGCCGGTTATCCTCAAGACCGAATTCCATTAGCGCGGGAATCGGACGGGCAATCCTGACGGCATCGGGCAATGTCGAATAAGCCGGATTCCGGAGAATCTGCACCTGCCCCGGCGAGTCAGGGACCAAGGATACATAAACGGCCGCGCCGTGATGCTGCCGGTATTGCGTATAATCCGATTGAAATGCAGAACTCACCCAATTGGCCATGACAATCGGTTCAGTCGCCGAGGGGTTGATCGTCACATGGCCATAGCCAGGCAGCATGATTGCCTTCTCCCCCGCCCGCGCTTTGATCAAAACAATGTCTCCAATCACGTTAGAATCCGCTGCGCTTGGTTTTTGAAGAAGGAACCAGGCCTCGCCGTAAAGCACTTCGTAAACTTCCGGCAGAACCTCCGGAGCTCGCGGGGGATGGTAATGGCCGTACGTTTTTACCAACTCGGCGCCGAAGCGGTGCGCGTCATCGGAAGGCGCGATCACAGTGACATCATAGCGGAGCTTGTGCTCAGAAGCAGATGAACGATGCTCCGCAAGCGCTCGATCGCGATACATCCGATACTCAACTATTTCATTCATGTTGTAACCCACCACATCGGGATCAACGAGGACTTCCCTCATATCACCCGCCGTGCGCAGATCAGGCGGATCGCCCCATGGTTCATTATCCGGCCCAAAAATCCGATGCGTACGGCCGCGCTCCAGATAAATCGGCAATCCTGAAGCCGGCGCCAATGCAATGGGAGGTAATTGCAGGCGATAGGAATACCCTGAGCCATCCTCCCGCGCAAAACCAGATTTCTCGGCCATCTGACCAACAGCCCCGGCCGTTGAGAAGTCTTGCACTTGAACCGTCGCGATGCCCGCAAAACGAACCAATCCCTCCAGCGCCTGAGCAAACAACTTTGATCCAAGGCCTTTGCGCTCGTAGCGGAGATCGACGGCCAGCTCGGAGATTTCTCCTGTAGAATTGGCAGGCGGTTTTGGATAGGAGGCCGCATAGCCGACAATCTCTCCGCCAGCTCGGGCAACCACCAACGCCCCAGGAATCTCATGGCGAATCAGCGCATCCAGTCGTTTGCGGAACAATGGCTCATCGAAATCTCCATCCCACGAAACTTTTTCTTTGAATGCGTCCTCTCGAAATTTGAGAAGTGCATCAATCTGACCGGGTGTTGTTTCGGCGATTTCCACACCAGCCAGCTCTTCCAGGCCGGAATCAGCCGGGTTTGCATGATGGAGCGTGCGGGCGATTTCTTCCATGCCGGCGTGCTGTTGGCGAAGCGTGGCCGGAGTTTTGACAGAATAGGACGGGATGCCCAAAGAAAAGCAGGTTGCTAGAGCAAGAAGGCGAATTTGAATCGGGAAGTTTCGGCGCATGGTATTCAGAGGATACTCCAAGCCGCCAGGGATCGTCAAGGGATAACACAAACATTTTAATCGGTTTACAAATAAAGCTAATAGCTGGTCCTGTCGAGCTTGACCTTGCCGCGGAAAATCCAATAAATGGTGATCGTATATCCGATCACCAACGGCATGCCGATGAGCGCAATCGCCAGCATGATTGAAAGCGTCTTTGCAGAGGAAGCGGCGTTATAGATGGTCAAGCTGTACTGCGGGTCCGGACGAGAAAGCACCAGATTGGGATAGAGCCCCACTCCGAAGAGAGCCAGCAAGGCGGCGATGGCGGCGCAGGAGGAAACAAAAGCCCGAAAATCATGCCCGTGATGAATTTCCCGCGGCACATTGGCAATGGCCAGCAGGCCCAATATAGGAAGCGCAAAAAATATGGGGCGGCGCTTGAACGGTTCCGCCATGTGCGGCACGTAGACCAAAGTGGCCATGGTGGTCAAAGCATAAAGGACAATGAAAGCGATCATCGTCCGCTGCACCCAGACGCGAATTTTATCGTGCAGCGGATTTTCCGTTTTGAGAACCAGATAGATCGAGCCGTGCATCATCAAGAGCGCCGCGGTGGTCAAGCCGACCAACAAGGCATAAGGATTGAGCAGATCAAGGAAAGAGCCGGCATACTCTTTTTCTGCGGTCAACGGAATCCCGCGCGCGATGTTGCCCAACGCCACGCCGATCAGCAAACTGCACAAGATGCTGCTTGCGCTAAAGCTCACATCCCAACAGGCGCGCCAAATCTTTTGCGGCATCTTGCTGCGAAATTCGATGGCCACCGCCCTGAAAATCAGCGCCGCCAAAAGCATCATGAACGCCAAGTAGAAACCGGAAAAAACAGTCGCATAGACATCCGGGAAAGCCGCGAACAAAGCGCCGCCGGCCGTGACCAGCCAAACCTCGTTGCCGTCCCAGACCGGGCCGATGGCATTGAGAAGCAGGCGCCGTTCCTCGTCGGTCTTGGAAAACAGGTGAAGCGAGCCGACCCCCAAGTCAAAACCGTCGAGGATGGCGTAACCGATGAGCAATACGCCCACCAACGCAAACCAAACGCTGTTAAGGTCGAATGGCATATGGATGACGCCGATATTCCTCTGTCGGAATCTCTTCTTCCTCCGGTCCGCCGCGAATTTTTCGATCCAAAAGGAAGATAAAAAGCGCAAACAGCAGCAGATAGATGAACGTGAACATGATTAGCGAAGACAACACCATGTTGGCGGTTACCGTTTTTGAAAGCCCTTCCGAGGTGCGCAGAAGCCCGTAAACAATCCACGGCTGCCTGCCCGCCTCAGCGGCAAACCACCCCGCTTGATTGGCAATCTGCGGGCCCAGCACGGAAAAGACAAAAATCCAAAGCAACCCCCTTGCCTGAAACAGCGTTCCACGCCGCCAGCACCAAAGCCCCAGCCAACTCAGGAGAATCTGGAATATTCCGATCGCCACCATGATGTGGAAAAATTGAAACGTGGCATTCACCGGTGGACGATCGGCCGGTGCGAATCGGCGAAGGCCTTTGACCGGCCGCTGGGCGTCGTTTGAAAGGAGCCAGCTTGCAAAACCAGGGATCTTCAAGCCGATCACGCGCTCATTCTTCTCATCAACCCATCCGAAGAGATGCGCATCGGCCGGCGCGTTTTCCGCGTAGTGCCCTTCAAAAGCGGCCAGCTTTGCCGGCTGGTATTGACCGGCGATGCGCGCCGACTGATGTCCAGTGACCAATTGAAGAATTGAAGCAGCCGCAGCAACGACCAATCCGATTTTCATGGAGGACTTGGCAAACTCGATGTGCCGTTTTTTAAGCAGGTAGTAGGCCGAAACGCTGAGCACCAAAAACGCCCCTGCTTGCCAAGCCCCCAACACGACGTGACTCAAGCGATTCATGGAGGAGGGGTTAAAAACCATCGCCCAAAAATCGGTAATTTCCGCGCGGGCTTTCATCCCTTCCCCGACCACGTGAAAACCGGCCGGGGTCTGCATCCAGGAATTGGCCACCACAATCCAGATGGCGCTGAACATCGCGCCCAGCGCCACCAGGAGAGTCGAAACGAAGTGCATCGCCGGACCGACTTTGTCCCAGCCGAATAAAAGCACGGCCAAAAATCCGGATTCCAGAAAAAAGGCGAAAATACCCTCAGCCGCCAAGGCGCTGCCAAAAACGTCCCCGACGTAGCGCGAGTACGTCGCCCAATTGGTTCCAAATTCGAATTCCATGACGATGCCTGTGGCCACACCCATGGCAAAAGTCAGCGCAAAAATTTTCACCCAGAATTTTGCCATCTGGCGATAGAGCGGGAGGCGCGTTTTCAAATACAAGCCCTCCATGATAACCAGGATAACTCCCAGACCAATCGAAAGCGGCGGATAAATGTAATGGAAGGCGATCGTAAAAGCGAATTGCAGGCGGGACAGCGTCAAAACATCCATGGTTTCCTAACTGAGACGGTAGACCAGAAGGTTTCCGCCGCCCTTGAGCTTGGGGCTCAGGCGCGCGCCCAACACCAAAGGCCGGCGAAAAATCCGGTACCATTGCTCGGAGAAAAGATCCGGTTTGAGGCGTCCCTGATAACGGAAATCTTCCGATTGCATCAGCCGGTCGAATTTTTTCAGGTCTCCGTAGACATGCGAAGAGGCCAAATGCAGCGGGTCTTGATCCGTAAAAGAATGCGTGGCGATGAGCCATCCGCCCCCCTGCCCATCGGGCAGTCTAGGAACCAGCGCTGACTTGAGCTGCCGTAACGTGGCCGCCAAATCCGGCACGTGCTCCAAGACATCAATTCCCAGAACAGCGCGATAGCGCTTGGAAGGCAGCGGACGGGTGGCGTCATGAATCGGGATAGAGAAGCGGCGCTGCGCAAGGCGCCACCGGACAAATTCAGTGAGCTTTCCGGGAACATCCGCGTATTCACAAGAGATGCCGGATGCGGCAAGCGCCAACGTAATCCCGCCGCCCCCGCCGCCAAAATCAAGGACGGGACTTAAATGCCACCGGCGAACCGCCGCAACAACCATTCGCTTCATGCGGACATGGTCGGCGTATCCTTCCGTGTAGGCCGATTCATAAACATACCGGTTGGAAGTCCGATAAAATTCCAGCAGCGCTGCGGGGTCTTGCGTTTCAGGAGACTTGGGGGAATCCCAATAATTCTGCGAAACGGTTTGCATTTTTTGCCGGGTGTAACCTTCGAGATCGGCGACCGCCGTCTGAAGCGCGGCGGAATCAATGACGCGCTTGCCCAGATGCTGATTCAGGCGCTCATCCACAAACGGTGTCAGACACCACCCCATACTTTTATAAAGACACCTGCGGCGTCCGACGCCGGGTTAGGGTTAGTCAGAATTCTTCTCATCGTAAAACACTTTGACCTTTTCAAGAAACCGGCTTAAGTACAACCGTCCATACTCTGAACACTGCGCGCCATATTCCGCAAGACCGCTGCGCAACGGCGCCGGATCCGTCGAAGAAGTTTCCTGCGCCCACCGCTCGACGATTTCCGGGGTGACCTCGATATGAAATTGCAAGCCGTAGGCCTGCGTTCCAATACGGAAAGCTTGCTGAGGGTACCGTTGGCTGGAGGCCAAGTGAACGGCCTTCGCCGGCAGATCGTACGTGTCGCCGTGCCAATGAAACACCGCCATCTCCTGGGGAAATACCTCCAACAGCGGATCTTGACGCGCCGCCTCCGACAATTGAATCGGAAACCATCCGATCTCCGGCTGAGATCCGCGATAGACGCGCGAACCGGCCGCTTTGGCCATCAGCTGCGCGCCCAAACAGATGCCCAGCGCCGGCAATTCTCGCCGCAACGATTGCTGGAACAATTTGACTTCATCCTTCAAGAACGGGTACCGGTCCGTTTCATCCGCATTCATCGGACCTCCCAAAACAACCAAACCGTCATAAGGTTGCGTCGCGGGCGGCACCGGCTCACCGGCATACGGCTTGCACAAATGCCAGGCAATCCCGCCGTCGCGGCACAACGGTTCCAGGAGGCCCATCGTTTCCGGCTCTGCGTGCTGAATGACCAAAATCATCGGAGCGCTCATCGGACGATCAAAACCTCTCCTGCAGTCACCTGCTCCATCCGTCCCTCATCGGTGCGAATCACCAATGCCCCTTGAGGGCTCAAGTCCACGGCTTCTCCATCCACATGACGGTCCTGGCAAGCCACGCGAACCCGGCGTCCCAGCGTCATGGAATGCGAGCGCCAGGCTTTGAATATGGAACGGGCATCTCCCCGCTTGACCCGCGCATAAAATTCATCCAATGCAATCATCAATGCCCGAGCCACCTGAAGCCGGTCGCAGGGCCGGCCTTGCTCCAAACTCAGCGAGGTGGCCAGGCGCGGCAGCAGATGGCGCGGGGTGTTGACATTGAGCCCGATGCCGATAACCACGGCGTGGACTTGATTGAGCTCCGCTTTCATCTCCGTCAGGATTCCGGCCACTTTTTTATCGCGAATCAGAATGTCGTTGGGCCATTTGATCTGCGGCTCGATGCCGACAGAATCTCGAATGGCTTGAACAATGGCCGCCGCCGCCATCAGCGTAAACAAAGGGGCTTGGGACAATTCCATCGCAGGCCGAAAGATCACGGACATTGAAATTCCCCGGCCGGCTGCCGACACCCAGGTTCGGCCCAGGCGCCCGCGCCCGCGCCGCTGCGCCTCCGCGAAAACAACGCTGCCTTCCGCCTCGCCGGCGTCCACCAATTGATGGGCAACGTCCATCGTCGAGTCCGTTGCGGCGTAACTGTAGATTTTACGGCCGACGATCTTTGCCGGCAACTGCCATTGCAATTCTTCCGGAATCAGCCGGTCCGGAATTGAAACAAGCCGGTATCCCAAATGGGGCTGCGCCAAAATCCGATACCCTTCTTCACGCAATTTTTCGATCTGCTTCCAAATGGCCGCCCGTGAAACGCCGCTCGATTTACAAAGCTCCTCGCCGGAAACGTATTCTCCCCGGTTTGAACGCAAGACGCCTAAGAGCCGGTCTTCCATGACTTCCCTTTTCGCGCGCGGCGCTCCGGGGCAGGCGCATCAAACAAACGGGCCATGCCGCGCAGGCCTTTTTCCCGAAGCTGGGCGATCTGATCTCTCAACGCGGCCGCCTGCTCGAATTGCAGGTTGCGCGCCGCCAATTGCATCTCCTCTTCCATCTGGGCAAGCGCTTCTTCAATGATAAAGGCATCCCCCGTGGCACCCAAGGCATCTTCCACCACGCGCCCAGCATCCTCTTTCGCTGCTCCTTCAATTCCTTCCAGAATCGCTTTTTCGATCGAGCGAGGCGTGATGTCGTGCCGGGTGTTGTATTCAAGCTGTATTTGGCGGCGGCGGAGCGTTTCTGAGATGGTGCGGCGCATCGCCTCCGTTTCGCGGTCTGCGTACATGATAACTTGGCCGCTGACATGCCGGGCGGCGCGCCCGGCCACTTGGATCAGAGACGTCGGACTGCGCAAGAATCCTTCCTTGTCGGCGTCCAACACGCAGACCAGAGAAACCTCAGGCAAATCCAATCCCTCGCGCAGCAAATTAATGCCGACGACGCAGTCGAATTTTCCCATGCGCAAATTCTTCAAAACATCCACCCGCTCAAAAGCGTCCAGGTCGGAGTGGATGTAGGTGACTTTGATGGCTGCTTCTTTCAGATACGCGGCCAGATCCTCCGCCATGCGCTTGGTCAGCGTGGTCACCAAGACACGCTCCCCTTTTTCGGCGCGCTTTCGGACTTCCCCGATCAGATCATCGATTTGGTTTTCGGTGGGACGCACAACGATTTCAGGATCCACCAAGCCGGTCGGACGAATGATCTGCTCAACGACTTGGCCACGCGACCGGCGGACTTCCTCCGGTCCCGGGGTCGCCGAAACAAACAAAGTTTGGCCGATTTGCGACTCAAATTCATTCCACTTCAGCGGCCGGTTGTCCAAGCAGGAAGGCAGGCGGAAGCCGTATTTCACCAAAGTTTCTTTGCGCGCGCGGTCCCCCTCGTACATGCCGCGAATCTGCGGCAATGTGACGTGCGACTCGTCGATCACCGTCAAAAACGGCTTGGGGAAATAATCGAGCAAGCAGTAGGGGCGCGCCCCCGGCGGGCGTCCCGACAACACGCGGGAATAATTTTCAATCCCATGGCAAAAACCGACCTCTTTGAGCATCTCCATGTCAAAGCGCGTGCGCTGCTCCAAGCGCTGCGCCTCCAACAGTTGATTCTTGGATCGCAGTTCTTTTAGGCGCTCCTGGAGCTCATGGTCAATCACCACCAATGCTTTTTGCACGCGGTCGGAAGTCGTGACGAAATGCTTGGCCGGATAAAGGGCAAATTTGTCCATCGTCTGCAGTATTTGACCCGTCACTGGGTGGACAACGCTGATCTTTTCAATGCGGTCGCCCCACTGTTCAATGCGCACGGCGGTTTCCTGGTAGGCCGGAAACACTTCAAGGGTATCTCCGCGCACCCGGAACCGGCCGCGCTGGAATTCAATGTCGTTGCGTTCGTAGAGCAGGCCGACAAAGCGGCGCAGCAGCTCCATGCGTCCAACCTCCTGCCCCACCTCTAAAAAGATGAGCAGCTCCTTATAATCTTCCGGCGAACCCAAGTTGTAGATGGAGGAAACGCTGGCAACGATGACCACGTCGTCGCGGGACATCAGCGACGTCGTGGCGGAAAGACGCAGGCGGTCAAGCCGGTCGTTGATGGAAGAATCTTTCTCAATGTACGTATCGGTCTGAGGAATGTACGCTTCCGGCTGGTAGTAGTCGTAGTAGCTGACAAAGTACTCCACGGCGTTGTGGGGAAAGAACTCCCTGAACTCCGTGGCCAGTTGCGCCGCCAGTGTCTTGTTGTGGGCGATGACCAGGGTGGGGCGCTGCACCTG
>JACQQZ010000068.1 GCA_016206755.1 Candidatus Omnitrophota bacterium | reverse complement strand
TTTCAAGCCAGAGGGCGGTGGTGCAGCATCCTTACGCCGTAGCCACCGGCGACGATGCGCGCGAGGCGCTGCGCGTCGCTCTTCAAATCACCAAACAGATCAGCGGTACCGTTTCCGGGAGTGCCAGGTTCAAGGAAAAACCGCGGAGAACATCGGCTGAACCTGGCACTCCCGGAAACGGTACCGCTTTATGAAGCATGTTCTGATGATTGCCGGAGAGACTTCCGGCGATCGCCATGCCGCCGCCCTGGCCCGGGAACTTCTGAAATTGGCTCCCGGTTGGAAACTGTCCGGCTTCGGAGGACCTCAAATGCAAGCGGCCGGCGTTGAGCTTAAGGCGGATTTAACCCAACATGCCGTCGTCGGCATCTGGGAGGTCTTGCGGCATCTGGGAGGCCTCCAGCGGCTGCTTCGGAAAATCTGTGATTTCTTGGACCGTGAAAAACCGGACGCCGTTGTTCTGGTGGATTACCCCGGTTTTAATCTGAAATTGGCTCAAGAAGCCAAGCGGCGCGGCGTCCCCGTCATTTATTACGTCAGCCCGCAGATTTGGGCCTGGGGCGAAAACCGCATCGAGGTCATCCGGCGGTGTGTCGATTTGATGATTGTCTTTTTTCCATTCGAGGAGGAGCTTTATCGCAAAGCAGGTGTGCCGGTGCGCTGGGTGGGACATCCCTTGCTGGACCAGCATGAGCATGTCAAATCGGAAGTCTCAAAAATTGAGCTGTTCGGGGAATACGAGCTTTCTTTTGAATCCCAGTACATTGCGCTACTGCCAGGGTCGCGCGAGAACGAAATCAAGAAGTTGACCCCCATTCTCGTCGGCGCTTTTAAAATACTGGCGGGGCGCATTCCGAATCTCAAAGCCATCCTCTTTCAAGCACCCGGCATTCCCCAGGAATCGTATGGACGCCTGCCCTCCGACGTCCGAATCACTCCTTGGAACATGGGCCTGATTCCTTATTGCCAAGCGGCCTTGGTGGCCTCCGGGACTGCCACATTGGAATGCGCCTTGGCCGATTTACCGATGGTGATTATTTACCAGGCCCATCCCGTCACCTGGTGGTTGGGCAAGCGGTTGGTGCGTCTTCCTTACGTCGGGCTGGTCAACGTCGTGGCGGGCCGGAAACTCGTACCGGAATGTCTGCAAGGAAATGCCCGGCCGGAAACAATCGCTGAAGCGATCTATCCTTATCTGACTTCTGAAGAAAAAAGATCCTCCCTGCAGGAACGATTCCGGGAAGTCCGCAAGAAGCTGGGCTCTCCCGGCGCCAGTCAACGCGCCGCAGAAGCAATCGTTTCTCTCTTACGCTGACCGCGCAAGAATACCCCTGGCGGATGAAGAAAGATCTTCCCGGAGCTTCTGAGCATACAGTTCCGGCGGGAGAACTCCCTCGATGCCGAATGCGGGGTCGGTGCTGAATCCCGATTCTTCCTTCGGTCCGACGGCTGCCACCACACCGTCCCCGGCCGCGCGAACCGGAGTGCCGGCCGCCGCCGCCAAATCAACCCCTTCGTGCGCGCCGCCGCCGGAACGGGGAGCCCCGAACGGGCTGGTGACCCGGGAACCCGGAACGATACGGGAATAATTGAAACGGCGCAACGGTTTTTGCGCCATCGGACCCCGCCCCTCCCTCAAGTCGCCGATCATCCGAAGAACGGAGTTTTGACAAAATAAGGTCCAGGCGCGCTCCTTGGAAAACGTGATGTCAACGCCGGCCGCGCGATACGCGCCCACCGTTTGCGCCACTTCAATTTCAATTTTCTTGCGAATCCGGTTCTCCGGCGCCGAACCGTCCAGGGCGTAACGCAAAAATTTCCGCGAACCCAGAAGATTCCCGAATACAACGGCCCGCGACGCTCCGTCATACCAAACAACGCCCAGGTGAATTCTTCCTGCCATCACCACATACCCAGAGGGATCTTGAGCGTTGGGGTAGCTGTAGAATTTGACCCGGGTCGGCACAACGGTGTCATACCTCCGCCCGATGGCGCGCAAAAACCGGCGCGTGGCGGCGTCAATGGCCGGATCGCGGCTTAAGCCGAGGGTGGCCGAATAAATTCCAGGGCGCACGCTGCCGGAGATCCATGCTCTCTTGATGCGGGCCGCCGCAAGCCGCCTGATTTGACGGTCCGGATATTGGGCAGAAGCCAGCGCCATCGCCAAAGAATCTTCGGATGGCTGCGCATCGCTTAAAACAGCTCTGAGCAATACCGGATCTTGGCGGACGAGATCCATGCACGGCTCCCAGTTGTCCCAAGCGGCATGATAGAGGACGCGAACCGCCGCACGGCGCAGCCCGACCGGGTCAAGCCCGCGCATAACGCGCAGCAGGGCATCTTCCACCACAGGGTAGGACTCTGTTTTCAGCACCAGGGCCAGATGCTGGATCAGTTCCATCCGGGATTCAATCGGCCTTGCGCGATCCGACAAATAACTTGCAAGAGCCGATGGGTCAATCACCAGCAGCTGCTCGACCAGATCTTTGCCGCTGGGCCCGCGGTAGCCGGGAGAAAGAACGCGCGCTTCCAAAGCCCGTGTCAAAATGTGCGGGGCGGCTTCCGGCGGTTGCTGCGCCACAACGGCAGCCAGCGGCTCCCGCCCGGAAACCAGATCGCCCGCCGCCGTCTGCGCCCGAACATCCGGAGCTTGCATATAAACTCCCAGCGCAAGCAGCGCCCCGAACGCCACGGCCCGCCAAGCCCCCTGCAGCTTCGACTCCTCCAATCCGGCGGCGGGATTATTCCACCCTCCGCTGATCACAGCCATGTATTGCATCAGATGCTTTCTAAGATTTAAATTGCCCAGGTCGTAAGACAATCCAACAACTCGCTCTTCTCCGGTTCGCTCGTTGATCTCCACTTCTATTTCCTGTTCTTTGGATTTCAGTTGTTGGCGATCAGCATCAAGCCCTTGAGTTCCCAGAGGAACAACCCTGAACGCTAGGTAAGAGTCTTCAATGGCCTTCAGGTATCCTTCGACTTGATCAGAGAAGCCGGATGTTGAGGGCTGCGCTGCCAGGTGATGCACAAAACGGACCACCTGCATCCAGTAGTCGATGTCCGTGTCGGGACCCAGGGAGGGGTCTTTGAGTTCCAGACGATCCTCACCCGGCCGATCACCGGTCTTGATTGTCTGAAGGTCCTCCTTTGAGTACCATCGATCCAAGTTGTACTCATTCCGGCCCAGAGGATTGTTGGGGGCAACGAGGAGGTAGAGAAGACGGCGCAAAGGATCGTCAAGCCGCAAGGATGGCGGGATCTGAACATTCAAGTGCAGCGGCAGATAGTAGCCCTTCGGCAAGAGCGGCCGCATTAAACGCAGCGCTTCTATCAACCGAGAGAGATCCTGCTGAAGCCGATGAAGATCTGTCGTAGGAACAGAGCGGACTTCGTCGTCTTGAGCACCGACAGGCGGTGCCAGCTCCAACTCTACACCGGCAGTGACCTCAGACAACGCCCTCGGCCGATTGGTCGTAGCCAGTTGCTGCAAGGCACTATTAAACTTTCCGAATGATTCAAGAACTGATACGACATCCTGTTGAGGGATATTCCACAGCTTGGCCAGTTCTAGGAGGATGTTTTCTGTGGCGGCGGCAGGGCCTAAGGCGCCGACGGCGTAAAGGGCAGACCAGCGGATGTGGTCGTTGGGGTCAGCCAAGAGCCCGGCCAGTTGTAAGAGGAAGTTTTCTGTGGCGGCGGGCGCTAAATTTTTGAACTCCGAGACAGCCGAATTACGAGTGTCAAAATTTCTGGCGGTCAGCCTTTGAATCAGGGTCTCCTCCATCCCGGCCTGGACAGCTGGATTCAGCGTCTCTTCCAAACCAACGAGGTCGGACTGTTGGCGCAGGGCAGCGGCCCGCGGTGAAGCATCCTCTTGCCGAAACCGCATCGCCAAAAGAGGAGACGGCAAAGCAGGCTGGATGCCGATTGGGATGATCAGCAAGGTTTTTAAGAAGCGGCCGACAGGGAACTTTTTGGATGACATGGTCTGATGAGGAAAGAAAGTATGGATGACCGCCCCTCTTTAACCGAGGGCCGAATCATCGCTGATTCTACCTCCATTCAGTGTGTTAGTATACGACATATCTAG
>JACQQZ010000003.1 GCA_016206755.1 Candidatus Omnitrophota bacterium | reverse complement strand
CGTTGAGCTGCCCTATTAAAGCGGTACTTAAAGCGGTACCGTTTCCGGGAGTGCCGGGTTCGGCTAATGCTCCCGGAGTTCCTTGTTTGAACCCGGCACTCCCGGAAACGGTACCGCTCTTTGTACTGCTCTTTGCTCTTTTTCTTCACGCCGGGACGCTGGTCTGGGCGGCGGATGAAGAAGCGGAGCCGCCCGAGGCACAAGAAACCGCGCCTGCCGCTCCCAGCAGGGGCATGGACGAGCCGGTTTCGCTGGATTTTAAATCCACCGACGTTGTGGATGCGATTACCTATCTGGCTCAAAAAGCCGATCTCAACACGTCGGTCAGCAAGAATGTCAGCGGACGCGTCAGTCTTTCCTTGACCGGCGTTCCCGTGCGCGACGTCTTCGACATCATCCTGCGCAGCAACAATTTGGCTTATGCCAAACAGGGCTCCGTCTATCAAATCATGACCGAAGACGAGTACAAAGCGCTCTACGGCCGGAAATTCTCCGATTTGCGGGAAACCCGATCCTTCCGCCTGCAGTACGCCTCCCCGGAGCCGGCTTTCAATCTTTTGGATGCGCTCAAAAGCGACATTGGACGGCTGCTGGTGGATGAAGATTCCGGAACGGTGCTGGTCATGGATACCCCGGGGCAGCTGCGTCAAATGGAAGAATCGTTGTCCACGCTGGAGCAGGGCAACGTCCTGCGCATCTTTGATTTAAAATACGCCAAGGCGAAAGATCTGGAAGAGCGCCTGAAAGATCAGATTGAGCTTAAAAAATTGGGCTACGTCAAAGCCGACGAACGCAGCAATCAGATCATCGTCAAAACGTTGCCGGTGCGCATGAGAGAAGTTGAGACACTCATCGCCGCGCTGGATCAAAAGACGCGCGAAGTCCTGATCAATGCGAAGATCGTCAAGGTGACTTTGACCAACAGGATGGATACAGGGATCGATTGGGAGGCGATCTTCAACAACTTCAAACTTTTCGGTTTGGACAAGGTCGAGGATTTTAAGAACGTTTCTTCCTCCACCGTCCCTTCGGCATTGAAAGTTGCTTTGGGGACTTCGGCGGGGGATATCGCTTTGGGGACTTTGGTCAATGACGGCTTTACGTTCATCAAATATCTGGAGACGCTGGGAGAGACCAAAGTCATTTCCACCCCGAGCATTCTGGTGACGGACCGCCAGGAGGCCAAAATTCACGTGGGCGCCCGCGAGGCCTATGTGACGACCACCACCACCACGGGTCAGACGACCAGCACCACGGCCGAAGAGGTCCAGTTCATCGACGTGGGCATTCAGTTGGCCGTCACGCCGACCATCAACTCCGACGGGTATGTGACGATGAAGATCAAGCCGGAAATCAGCAGCGTGGTGCGCACTTTGCGAACGCCCAGCGGATCGGACATTCCGATTGTGGATACTTCCGTGGCTGAGACATCCGTCATGGTCAAAGACGGCGTGACGGTGATCGTCGGCGGTTTGGCCAAAGATCAGAAACAGCACACGAACGATCAGATTCCCTTGATGGGCCGCATCCCCGTGATCGGGGAGCTCTTTCGCCAGCGCGACAAAGACAACGAGAGAACGGAATTGGTGGTGTTTATTACGCCGCATGTTGTAACAGGGGATGCTTTGGTGACCGGAAAGGAAGAAGCGTTCGGCGGAGGCATTAAGCCGTACCGCGATTATGTTCCGGTGCTGGACGATTCCCCTTATCCGGTACCCCTGCAGCCGGTGGGCCAGGATCAGCCCCTTGCTTCTGAGGCGGCGCCTTCCGTCCAATTGCGGCTGCGACAAAACCTGAGAGGCCACCCTGGAACCGACTGATCCGCTTCTTTTGCCGGAATCACCTCCACCGCAGCCGCCTCCCCCGCAGCCACCTCCTCCGCCGCCACCGGCGGGGGCTTCATCCGCGTGGAAGAAACGCGCCGCCTTGCTTCTGGCGGCTGTTCTGTGGTTTTCCGGCGTGGTGTGGCTGGCTGTCCGCGCCCACCAATTGTCCCGGGATTTGACGGACGTCACCGGACGCCACCATACGTTGGAGCAGCGTGCCGTGGATTTGGCGGACGAAGTCAAGAAATTACAAGATCAGATCGCGCTGGCTCAGGGAGATCATGCCAAGCTCCTGGACAAGCACGCGGAAACGCTCAAGGCGCGGGACGAATTGGCGGCGGAGCGCGACGGCATTCAAAAGCAGCTTCAAGCGGCGATGGAAGACCGCAAGGCGCTGGCGGAAGAACGGCAACGTTTGACCGCTGTGGTCAAGCGCCTCAGCCGTGAATCGCGCCTCTTGCGCGGACAGCGCGACATCGTCGAGCCCCAACTGGCTCAATTGCAGAAAACCAACGAACGGCTGACGCTTCAGCGCGACGCCATTCAGCGGCAATTGGCCAAAGCGGAGAATCGCTCCAAAGAAAACCAGCTGAGAAATGAGCTTGCAGAGAAACAAATAGAGAATCAGGAGCTGGCCAAATCTGCGCGCGCCGCTGAGAAGGCGATTCAGGTATTGGAGAAGAAAGACCGCAAGGATCGGTCGGAAGCCGCCAAGCTTCAAGCGCGTTTGAAACAGGTTCAACAGGAATACGTCAAGCTGACCGCTGAATCCGAAAAGCTGAACAAGCAGGTGGACAAGCAGCCCCAGGAGGTGGCGCGCCTGGCCAAGCAGCACGAACGTCTGGTGCGGGAAGCCGCCGACATGCATTACAACCTCGGGGTGCTTCTGAGCAATCAGAAGCAATACGGCAAGGCGGTGAACGAATTCCTGAAAGTGGTTGAGCTCAGGCCCGATGACGCCGACGCGCACTACAACCTCGGAGTCATTTATGCGGAACACATTCCGGTTACGAGGAAGGCGACGGCTTACTTCAAGCGTTATCTTCAAATCAACCCGCGGGCCGGCGATGCAAGCTGGGTCAAACAGTACCTGGCTTCCTGGGAGGCGTGGGAGGCAAAGGACCGGCTGCAATAAAAATCAAATTCGTAGGACACGCGGCGATATTTTGCTATCATGGTCGGGACAAAAGGAGGAAGGAATATCATGCGCATTATTCGAGTGGCGATTTGGACGGCAACGGCGATTTCAGCGTTGTGCGTATCGCAAGCCGTTGCAAAGGAAAAGGCGCCGGCGGCATCGCAGCAATCCGCTTCCCAAAAAGATCAGCAGGTCCAGGCGGCCCAGGCGCGTTTGAGCAGCACGGAGTGGGCCATCGAGCTTTCGCCGATGTCGGGTGAAAAGGGCAAAGCCGCAATCAAGGACACCCTGGTGTTTGAAAAGGGGAAAGTTCAGTCCAGGCAATTGGCAAGCGCCGGATTTCCGGCGACCAACTACACCCTGACGGTTGGAGATGACGGCGTCGCCGTGTGGGAGACCATGCAGACCGGCTCGGACACCAGCGTCGCATTTTGGCGGGGAGAGCTTCATGGAGAGGCCATGCGCGGCATCTTGAGCAAGCATCCTGCCAAAGGAAATTCCATGGACATGGCTTTCTCGGGGCAATTCTCGGGCGCCGCCGCGGCCGGGGCGATTCCGGAGCCGGTCGCTGTAACCAAGGTGGAAACGCAAGCGGCCCAGGCGCCTGCCGCCGGCGCTGCGGCCCCACCGGCTGCGACCCCAAAGACAACGAAGAAAAAAGAAGACAAAAAGACCCGCTAAAGATATTTCATGAAAATCTCTTGGAAATGGCCGCTGTTTTTAACGGCAGCGGCTGTTGCCTTTGCGGTGATGGCCCCGCGCGGCTGTTCAGGACAGGCCTCCCCTCCTGTCCGTTCCAAAAAGTCCGCCGTTGTCCGCACCCTCCAGCTTCAGCTTGAAGAATCCCGAAGACACCGCGCCCAAATCAGCGATGAGCTGTCCCGCCTTCAGGATGAAATGACGCGCATGCGTCAAGAGCGGGAAGAGCTCGCTCAGAAGCTTCAGGATTCAACCCCGGCCCCCGCGCCGGTTCCCGCAGATGCTTCCCGCATCAAAAGTGATCCGGCATCGGCAAAGAATGCTTCCAGGGAATTTGACCGCGCGCTCAAAGAGCGCACGGACAAATTCCAGTCGCTGCAGGCAAAATTTGACAAGTTGCAGGGTCAGGCCGAAGCCGATGAGAAAAAAGCCAAAGAATCAGAGCAGTCGTTGAAGGCGAAGGAGAAGGAGCTCCAAAAAGCAAAGGCCGTTGCCCTGGAAGCGCAGCGGGCGCGGGACCTCTTGAAGACCCAGCTTGAGCAGGCGGCCGGCGCGGGAGAAAAGCTTAGGGACGAGAGCCGGAGCATGCTTCAGCGGCTGGAATCCGTTCGCAAACAGATGACCGCGCTTCAGGCCGCAAACGAGGAATGGCAAAAACGCGTCGCCGTCCTCGAATCGGATCTCTCTAAAAAAGAAGATGAGCTTGAGCAGGCTTTCAGGGCGCAGAAAACGATTGCAGGGGAACGCGAGGGATTGGACCGCGAGCTGAAGCGCGCGCGCAACGATTTGGCCCGGGCGCAGCAGAGTCGGAAACAATCGGAAGCCGATCAACGTGAGCAGGAACGCACCAAGCGTGAATTGGCCGAAGCCAATGAGCGCATCGCCGAGCTGATCGTCACCGTTGATGCCATGGAATCCAAGGCCGGACCATGAGGATGCGAAAATGACCCAGCGGACAAATTTTGGGAAAAACATTTTTCGGTCGGCCGTTTGTTCGATTTTGGCGATGACGCTGTCGTTGTCCTGGAAGGCGGGCCCCGCCGCCGCGCAAGAGGCCTCCTCCCTGCAAGAGCTTCAGGCCAGCCTGGTTGAATTCCAAGAGAGCGTCCGCCGTTTGGAAGAAATGCAGAGAAATACGAGGGCCGAAGTCGACCGGCTTACGGAAACTCTTGGCGCAACCGAATCCCAGTTGAGTCAGGCGGAGTCGGCGCTGACCCAAACGCGCATGGAGCTGCAGTCCAAGACCGGGG
>JACQQZ010000067.1 GCA_016206755.1 Candidatus Omnitrophota bacterium | reverse complement strand
GCAGCGGACGGCTTCTTTGTCAATCTCGAATCGCTCGGCGACGCCCTCGGTCTGCCCGCGGGCTGGGATGACACCGCCGTGCGCCGGCAGGTGATCAAAACAGTTCGCAAACTCTCGCGCGTTTACCGGGCTCTGGAAGTTCAGTGGGTTCACGGCGCCGATGCCTGGGTCGCTTTACCGGTAACCCCCGGCCCAACGCTTGAAGTGCCGGTTGCGCTCCTGGAGCAGGCGGCTTCCCCGCAAGAAAATTCCGCGGTTTCTTATTTACGCCTCAAGCGCCTCGATCTGGCCCAGCAGGGAATTGCCCTGGAAACATTACGCACGAGGGATCTGGTCGCCCTGACGGGCCTGCACCGCCCGCGCCTCAAATCCGCCTTGCGCGCCCTCGCCGGATACAAAGCGGTACCGTTTCCGGGAGTGCCGGGTTCAGACCGGTAGCGCTCGCAGTCCGCGCATGTAACACCCCGCTCCAAAGGCGGGGCGATTTTGTTTTTAGCCGCTTGTAACTTGACAGCCGCATGATCGCGGCCTAGAATCACCCCGCAATTCGGAATGCCTCGCGGTGCCAGGGAAGCCGGTGTAAATCCGGCGCGGTCCCGCCGCTGTCATCGGTGACGATCGCTGCAGACAGGGCCACTGCTTGAGGCGGTGTCAGACACGCAAGGTGTCAGACACCGCTGAGCGCGGGAAGGCGCAGCGAATCGGTTGACCCGAGAGCCAGAAGACCTGCCGTCGAGGAGTGGTCCAGTACAAACCCCGGCAAGAGGGTTTGGGTGGAAACTCCTTCCCCTTCAATCCTCTGCCATCGTGCGAAGGACGTGTCATGCGGTTTTCTATCCGGTTCGTTTTTGCTTTGCTGCTTTGTGTTTTCTTTGACTCCGCCGCTTTCTCCGCCGAAACCCAAAAAGAAAAATCCGTTTCTCTGGATGCGGCAGATGAAAGCCGCACCAGGCCCCCATGGGCTCTGGATGACGTTGTCGTCACCGCCAAGCGCATTCCGGGGCTGCAGATGGATCCGCACAGCATCCCCGCCCACATCACGGTGATTCCCGCGGAAGAAATCGCCCGAACCGGCGCTCGTACAACTTTGGATGTTTTACAGCAGATGCCCGGTGTTTCTGTTCTGGACACGCGGTTTGGAATGGGAGCCGACGGCAGCGTGAATTTGCGCGGCATCGTCAATGGGTCGCGCAGCGCCGTCTTGGTGCTCGTCGACGGCATCCGGCAAAATCGCGTCACCGGGGATGAGGTGCATTGGCTGGCCATTCCGGTGAATCAGATTGAACGCATGGAGGTTTTGCGCGGAGGCGCCGGAACCATTTACGGGGAAGGGGCCTTGGCCGGCGTCATCAACATCGTCACCAAGCGCGGCGGTCCTCGGCCCTTGGGAGGAGACAGTTCTCTTGAAACCGGAAGCTATGGCTGGTTGCGCAGTGTCATCAATGCCGGCGGCGCAAAAGATGCTTGGTCGTACAACTTCAGCGTTACCCGCCAGCTCTGGGACGGCTACCGCGACAGCACAAGCTCCCGCGCCTCCACAGTGTCGGCTTCGGCCACCTGGACGCCTCGTCCGGAAACTTCCATTGACATGACCACCAGCTTTCACGATGACACCTCGCACTTTGCCGGTGGACTCACGACGGCCACCGTGGAGCGTGATCGCCGCAATCCAGGAACATTCAGCGGCTTTTTTGAAGACAAGATCGCCCAGTTTGGCGCCACGGTGACTCAGCAGATCGGGGAAGCGTGGACGCTCGTCGGAAATTTATTTGCTCGGCAATGGGACGAAGACATTACGACCACCGGTACTTTTGCGAACATCGCCCCTTCGCACGGCGGTGGGCTTCGGGCCGCCCATGAAATGGGGCGTGATTTTTGGCATGCGGCCACCGTGGCCGGCTTCGAGCTGTTTGATGAAAAAGCGACGACGGGGCTGCGGACTTCCACACTGTCCGAATCCAATCGAGAGGGCGGGGCGGCCTTCATCGAAGAGACATTGAAGCTATTTCAGAAATGGGTGCTCACGGCCGGGGTCCGGTACGACAAGAGTTTCTATAAAGAAGATCTGGCCTTTCCGACCTTTACGGGCAAAATAAAATTCAGCGGGAGCAGCCCCAAAGTGGGTTTGAACTATCTGCTCAACGATACGGCTTCCACCTACGTCAGTTGGGCGCGCTCGTTCAAAGCCCCCAACATCGACGACCTGGATGCCGTCCTGCCGCCTTTTACCGACAGCGTTGACGTCAAACCGCAAGTCGCGGACACCGCAGAAACGGGTGTTCGCTGGGACGCGGCCCCCTGGGCGAAGTTTCAAGGGGCTGTTTTCCATACGCACATTGACAACGAGATTATTTTTAACGCAGGGACGTTCTCCAATCAGAATTTTACAACGCGCCGGGTCGGGACGGAGTGGTCGGTCCATGGCGGGCGATGGAACGATCGCTTGCTGTACGGCGCGACGTACGCGCTGGTCAAAGCGCGATTCTCAAAAGGGGATTTGACGGGCAATGTCATTCCCGGCACTCCCGAGCACATCATCACGCTGCGCGCGTCGTATCGGATCGCCCCTTGGCTGGAGGCCGCTTCCGATTACCGCTGGGTGGATACGCCGTTTCGGATTAACAATCTGGCCAACACATTGCCCGGGGACATCTACGGGGTGGCGGACATGAGCTTGCGCTATCTGCGCCCCCGCCATGAAATCTACTTCACGATTCAGAATTTTCTGGATGAAGAGTATTCCAGCTTCCAATCTTCTTCCGGCACGGCCGTTTCCACGGGCGAAAACCCGGCGCCCCCGCGCACCTTTCTCATCGGCGCCAAAGTGAAATTGTAATTGGTCTTTGCTCGACCCCTATTGACCGAAAGGCAACGGTTGCGTAGACTGGCAGTTAAAAGAAGAAGCTAAAAGAAGAGAGGATTCATGAGCTGGGTTGCCCTTGCATTTGTCGCCGCAGGAACGTTGGTTCGATTTTTGCCTCATCCGATGAACATGACCCCGATCGTGGCGCTGGCTCTTTTCTCAGGACGCCATTTTCCTGCGCGATTTGCCCTCGTGCTGACACTCGCCACCATGCTGATTGGAGACATCGCCAAAGGGTGGGTGGTTCAGAATCTCATGGGTTATGTCAGCTTGGGATTGATCGTGGCCGCCGGCGCTGTTTTGAGGCGCCGGCGGGCCACGGCTTGGACGACTGCGTTGGCTGCAACGCCGGCCTCTTCCTTGGCCTTCTTCCTGCTTTCTAATTTTGGAGTCTGGCTGGAAGGGCGGCTTTACCCGCTGGATCAACAAGGTTTGATCGCTTGCTACGTGGCCGGCGTTCCGTTTTTCCGAAATCAACTTTTAGGGGACCTGTTGTTCGTCGCCGTTCTTTTTGGGGGATTCCAATGGGTCACGCGCTCTTTGGAAAAAATGTCTCCGATTCGGGGCAGCGCTTTGCGGTGACCAAGTGGGTGGTTGCAGCCGTGGTCTCGATAGGACTGCATGGTTTTTTCGTGACGCAGTGGCCCTCTCCATTTCTGAAAAAGCCCATTTGGAATTCCCTCCAAGATCGAGACCAATCTCTGATGGTGACTTTCGATCCGTTGGAAGAAGAGCCGGCTAAAGATTCTGCAGCTATTCCGGTGAAAGGGATCGATTCTCAGGCATTGAGTGACTTGAAGCGGGCACGGATCCCGAAGGCGAAGCCTGAGGGAGAGCGAAAGTCACTCCATAGCGCAGCCGGACTCGCAGGGGCCGGCAAGCGGCCTGAGAATCGTATCCCTGAACCGGAAAAGCGATTAACTTCAGTGCCTGCCCATGCTTCTTCTGGGCAGCCGGAACAATTAACTTCCACGAGGGTTTCTTCAGCATCTGCTAAGAGCTCTGAGCAGCCAAAAAAACAGCCAATTCCTCCTCAGATTTCATCTGTTCAACCGGAAAAGCAGCCAGAATCCTCTGCTGTACCCAGCATGACTCCGGCGGATTTTGCCCGGTACCGCTACAAGCAGATTTTGCGCCATCGGCTTGAGCGCGCCATCGGTTATCCTGCGGGTCAGCAGCCGGGTCGCGTGGCGTTGTCTTTGACCGTGAGACGGGACGGCCAAATTCAGCAAGCGGCTTGCGAAGAAGGAAGATCCAGCTTGCTGGGGAAGGCCGCGGTCGAAGGAGTCGCCCGCGCTCAGCCGTTTCCGCGCTTTCCGGAGGACCTCCCTTCCGACCGTGAAACGTACGAGTTTCTGATCGCCTTTGAGCCGGCCGGCAACAGTTCTGTTTCCCCTTGACGTACCCTGGGCCCCACGTTAAACTTAAAATTCTTACGGAGGTTTTATCGGAGGTTTTATGGAGGTTTCATGCCTTTTGTAGAGGTCCGGGAAAATGAACCGTTGGAAAAAGCGCTGCGGCGGTTGAAGAAAAAAGTCGAGCGCGAAGGGATTTTGAAAGCCGTCCGCGAGCGTAAGCATTACGAGAAGCCCAGCGTTCGCCGCCGCCGAAAATTACGGGATGCCCGGCGGCGCAGTTAGCCGGTTTTTCTGGCTCTGGGTGCTGTTAGCGGAAGCTGCACCAGGCCCCTTTGGGCTCCTTGTCTTGGGTCTTGCAGGGTGTTCGACCATGCCGCCCCCCTCTCAAATTTCACACGCGCCGGTTTCCTCTGAAATTCCCCTTCACCGTTGGCAATTGCCCAACGGTCTGGTTGTTATTTTCCAGGAAGATCATCGCCATCCTTTGGCGGCCATGGAGGCGGTGGTCAAGACGGGGAGTGCCACGGAAGGCAAGTGGATGGGGACGGGTGTTTCCCATGTCTTGGAGCATATGCTCTTTAAGGGAACCAAAACCCGCGCCGTCGGCGTCATCGAGAAAGAAATCAAGTCTTACGGCGGCCAAATCAACGCCCACACCTCTCACGACACCACCGGCTATGCCCTGACGGTTCACCGCGACCATTTTGCCCAATCGGTGGATCTTCTCGGGGACGCTTTGCAGAACCCCTCTTTTGATCCGGAAGAGCTCCAGCGGGAGCTGGAAGTGGTTTTCCGCGAATTGAAATTGCGCCGCGACGATCCGGATTCTTACGTCTCGGAGCTCATCTGGTCCAACGCCTATCGCGAACACCCCTATCGCCATCCCATTGTCGGTTACGAACCGCTTCTCAAAGCGCTGACGCGCCAAGACATGATCGATTACCATCAAACGCACTACATGCCCAATCGCGCCGCGCTGGCGATTGCAGGAGATTTGAAAGTGGATCAAGTCCGGCAAGCGGTGGACCGCGCTTTCGGCGCTTGGCCGCGCGGCATCGATCCGCAGGAACCTTCCATCCAAGAGCCGGCGGTTGTTTCTCCCCGGAATATCGAAGAAACGGCCGACTTGGTCCATGCCCAGTGCGTTATTGTTTTTCCGAGCGTTCCGTTGGCCCACCCGGATCTTTTCGCGTTGGACACGCTGGCCCGTATTCTCGGAGAAGGGCGCGGGAGCCGGCTGGATTTACGGTTGAAGGAGACCGGAATCGTCCATGAAGCCGGCGCATGGAACTACACTCCCAAAGACGCCGGTTTGTTTGCCGTGCAGATGCGTTTGGATCCCCCAAAAATTGAGCAGGCCGCCGCGCTTGCTTGGGAGGTGTTGGAAGGGCTGCGCAAGAATGACGTCAAGCCCGCGGAATTGGAAGCGGCCAAACGGGCCGTGATTGCCCAGTATCTTTTTAGCCGGCAGACGGTGGATGCCCAGGCCGGGGACTTGGCCACCCACGAAGCGTTGTTGGCCGATGCCGATTTTTCCAAACATTACATCGAAGCGGTGCAGGTGGTGACAGCGGCGGACGTCAAGCGTGTTGCCCAGGATTACCTTCAGCGCCGGCGTTCTTTGCAGCTGGTGGTGCGCCCCAAATCAGCGGCCGTCAAATCAAACAGTTCCCAACCGCCGGCTTCGCAAGCCCAGACGCAGTTGGCCACGCTCAAAAATGGCGTGCGTGTTTTGATCCGTGAGGACGCGCGCGCCCCAATCGCAACGATGCGGGTGACAAGTTTTGGCGGGCTGCTCTACGAAGCGCCGGAGAAAAACGGCGTCTCAACTTTGGCGGGACGCATGCTGTTGCGCGGGACCTCTTCCCGCAGCGCCGAAGAGCTGACGTCTCTGATCCGCTCGCTCGGCGGAGAGATTCGCGCCGCCGGCGGGCGAAGCAGCTCCGGATTATCTCTGAGTGTCCTGAGCCGGGACGCGGCCATCGCCCTTCAGATTTTGGGAGATGTTTGGTATCACCCGGCTTTTGTTCCGGACGAATTTATGAAGGAGCAGCGGCTGCTCTTGGCTGAAATCGCCAATGAAGAGGATGATCTTTTTCAATGGGCCGGCCGGCGATTCTTGCGCCGTTTATTTCCAGGGCATCCTTACGGGCTGCCTGTCAACGGCACCCAGGAGTCCGTTTCCAAATTGACCGTCAAAGACATTCAGGAATTTCACCAATCGCTTCTGGATCCTCAAAAAACCGTTGTCAGCGTGTATGGCGATGTGCGGCCGGAGGATGTCCTTGCGCGGCTGGATCCTATTTTTGGAAACGCGCAACAAGCCCCCGCACCGGCCGTCGCCCCCGCGGCCGCCGCCCCCGGCGCATCCTCCCAGCACCGGCTGGAGGATGCTTGGCCAAAAGAAGAAGCCGTTGTCTTGGCCGGTTTTCGCACCGTGGCTCTGGACAGCCCTGATTTTCCGGTTTTGGAAGTCATTGATGCGGTGCTCAGCGGAGGGGGCGGGCGCCTCTTCGCCGAGGTGCGGGAGAAAAACGGATTGGCTTACACGGTCGGTTCCTACATGATCAGCGGTATTGAGCCGGGCGGGATGGTGCTGTACGCGGTGACCTCTCCGAAGGCCGCCGATCCTGTGGTGGACAGCTTGCTGGCAGAAGCACAGAAACTTTCCAGTGATTTTGTTCCGGATCAGGAGCTTCAGACGGCCAAGCAAGGTCTCATCGGCCATCAAACGATCAACTTGCAAACCAACGGCGCGCTCGGCATGCAAAATGGCCTCGATGAGCTGTACGGGCTCGGTTGGCAAAATTATCTCAGATACGCCGCCCGCATCCGTGCCGTGACCGCCCAAGACATTCAGCGCGTCGCCAAAAAATACCTGCGCTCCGATGCATGCGTTGTATTCGTGGGACGGCCCGCGGCGCAGCCGGCCGTTCATGAGCACTCCTAAGCGTCAGCCAGGAATCTTCTGATTTGATCGCGGTTGCCGGCAAGAAGCGCGGTGCAAATCTGTTTCTCTCTGGCGATGACAACGCGCAGGTTGGATGGGGTGCAAACAACCCGCAATCCGAAAAATGTCCAGAGTCTTTTTTCACCCATTTTCTGTGTTCTACATGCTACACCTGAGGCAGGTGACCCCCGAAAAAGTAAACCCCCACGACCCTCAACATGGGGAGACAAAACCAATGTTTAACCCACAGACAGAAGTAAAAGACGCCCAAATTATTTTGGAGCGCCGGCATGTAAAAGATGGACGGGAAGAGGTAAGCCCTGTCCTTAACGTTCTTTATTGGAAAGATGGCTCGCGATTTGTTGCTCATTGTTTAGAGCTTGATATTGTTGAGGAGGGCGCGACAGCGAAAGAAGCGCTTCACGATTTGGTGGATTTAATCCTGCATCAGATCGATTTCTGTGAATCAAATAACGTCGATATTTTCCATCCTGCGCCAGAGAAATATTGGCGCAAGCTTTTAGAAATTCACATGAACAAAACCCGCCAGACCATGTTGGATCACCCTCCTAAGTCTGCAAGAGATTTAAAGCTTCAGTATGCCTGATGGCAGACCACTGCGATACCGAGAGCTTCTTCAGCGTTTAAGAGCGCCTTTCAGAACCTCCCGTGGCCGCGCGGGGCGGGTCTGGCCAGCGGCGCAAGGCGCGAGGAGCGTGGCGT
>JACQQZ010000063.1 GCA_016206755.1 Candidatus Omnitrophota bacterium | reverse complement strand
GTCCGCGCCGACGATGCGGTCGAATTCCTGCATCGTTTTCTGATACGCTTCGGGCGTTCTTAAGTCATACCCTGCGGCAAAAACATGGCAGGTGTCGAAGCAGATGCCCGCACGGGCGTGGCCGGTCAGTTCAAGCAAGGTGGCCAAATGTTCGAAGCGATGGCCGACGGTGCTGCCCTGTCCTGCCATCGTTTCAAAAAGGAGTTCGACGTGGGCCCCGGCGGTTTTATCGAGAGCGCGGCGGGCGCCCTCGGCGATGCGCTTGAGACAATCCTCTTCTCCGGTCTCCTTGTGTGCACCGGGGTGCAAGACCACATAAGCCAAACCAAGCGTTTCAGCGCGCTCCAGCTCAACCCGCAATGCGCCTTCCGAAATTTTCGCCAACTTGGGGTCGGGCGAGCCGATGTTGAGGATGTAGGCGGCGTGCGCGAAACAAGGAGCCAGACCGCTGTCGGCGACAGCTCTTTTGAATGCACCGGCTTGGTCAGGAGTAATCGCGGGGGCGCCCCATTGCTGATTGGATTTTGTGAAAATCTGAATCGTTTCGCAGCCCACTTTGAGCCCCATGTCGACGGCATGCGTAAAACTTCCCGCAATCGACATGTGCGCGCCCAGCCGCGGCCCTTTTATCAATTGCTTTGGAGATTTTGTCACCATGCTGTCACCTGCTTCAGCGAGGAGGATGAGAGCGCAAGCGGTACCGCTGTCCGAGCGATCTTCATCGCCGGTAGCCGGTCAAGTCAACGACCGCCGTTTCAAAACCGGCAGATCTGGCTGCGCAAGCGATTTGCGTCTGAACGGTAGGATCTGAAGTTTTCTGAATGTCTGCAGGCAAAAGTTCGATGCGGGCGATCTTGCCGTGATAGCGGGCGCGCACCTGCGAGAAACCCAAGGCGCGCAGCGCTTGCTCGCAACGGTCCACTTGCCCCAAACGTTCAACCGTAATCGAGGTCCCCGTTGGAAAACGGGATGACAGGCAAGCCAAAGCCGGCTTGTCCCAATTGGGCAGCCCCCACTCCTGCGCCATCGCGCGAATTTCGGATTTTCCGATGCCCAATTCCAAAAATGGACTCTTCACGCCGTGCTCGCGCGCGGCTTGCAGTCCGGGGCGCGGCCCGGTCAGATCATCCGGGTGCGTTCCTTCAACGACGGCGCTGAAATTTTTTTCCTGGGCCACGCGGGATGCCAAAGTAAACAACTCCGTTTTGCAAAAAAAGCAGCGATTGGCGGGATTGGAAACGTAACTGGGATTTTCAATTTCGCGGGTGGAGACAACGAGGTGCCGGATGCCGATGCGGCCGGCGAGTTGTCGTGCCTCTTCCAATTCTCCGGCAGCCAAGGAGGGCGAGACAGCGGTCAATGCCGCTGCGCGATCTCCCAGCGCTTCATGCGCCGCCTTGGCCAAGACAGTCGAGTCCACGCCGCCGGAAAACGTGACGAGCGCGGAATCCAGATTTCCAAAATAATCGCGCAGCTTTGAAACCGCCACTTACAATCCTACGAAAATTTCAGACCCCTCCATCTTGACGGGCAAGGAGGCCACAGCGGCTGCGGGGTTGACGGTGGACTTGCCGCAGGTCACATCAAATTGCCAACCGTGCCAGGGGCAAGTCACTGTTTTGTTCTCCAAATAACCTTCCCCCAGCGGACCGCCGCGATGCGGACAGACATTGTCAATGGCGTAAAAAGTATCGTTGACGTTGAAGACGGCGATCATTTTGCCTTCGACTTCAAAACTCCTGCCCTCTCCGGCCGGGATGTCGCTGGTTTGAGCCACTCTGACGAAATTTACCATCATTAAGCTCCTTCATTTCTGAACGGTGTCTGACACTAAACGGCTTACCGCGCAGGTGCCAAAATGCGGGCGGCCTGCACGAGGATGTCGAGCTTCTTCAGCGCGCGTCCCTGAGGCAGAAATTCCAAGCCGCAGTTGGGAGACAGCCACACCGAATCTGCCGGGCGTTTCGAAGCAACCGGTTCGACGAGGGAACGGATTTGATCGGTCGTTTCCGCGCGGGTGTTGCGCGCGTCAATGACGCCTAAAGCCAATTGCTGCGGCAGCGAGCCAACTTTGGCCGCCAATTGGGGCGCTGTCACCAAATCCAGGCCCAACACATCGGCCTGAATTTTCGCAATCCTGGGAAGAATCGAGGTCACGTCGAAGAAATAAAGCGTCACCCACCGCGTCGCTTTAATCCCGGAAAAAACTTCATTGATCGCGGCAATGCCGGCATCCAGCAACGGCTGATTCGGCTCCAAAGCCGGTTCTTCGAGTTGGATGTGCGTTGCCCCTGCAGCGGCCAACGCTTCGACTTCTTTGCGAATGGCGACGGTCATTTCTTTGAGCAAGCTTTCCGGTTTGGACCGGCCGTTGCGCAAATCTTCCGCGAGCACGGTGAAGGTCAACGGTCCCGGCAGAGAAACCTTCAGAGGTTTCTCTGTAGTTTTTTGGGTGATTTTTTGGGCGATTTCCCGGGCCTGCTTGAACCAATCCGCCAGAATCGGCTTTTCCCACGCCGGCGTTCCATGGATGAGCGGCCGGCGATAGTAGACGTTGTTGTCAAAAAAGCGCCTGAGGCCCCCGAGCTTGACGTTCTTTAGGCCCTCGCCGATCGGATGGGTCAAATCCTGCCATCGAATCTGTCCGTCGGTGATGAGATCAATGCCGGCCTTTTCCTGTTCTTGGATGACGCGGGTCGTCGTCTTGACAAGTGCCGCTTCCAAATCGGCGTCGGTCAGCTGCTGCTTTTGCCAGCGGTCAATCACTCCGGGAAGGTTTTCTGCATTGTCTTCGGTGACTTTCGGATAACTGCCCACAACGGTGGTCTTCATCATCATCCTCTTCGTTAAAGCGGTACCATTTCCGGGAGTGCCAGGTTCATTTCCCAATCACCTTCTCGGGAACCTGGCACTCCCGGAAATGGTACCGGTGTTTATTGTTGGATTCCGCCCTCGGTCAGAGTGCGGGGATCGAGCGCGCGGTTGAGCTGCTCCGGGGTGAGCTTTGTCATTTCCGCAGCGACGTCTTTTAATTTCCGGCCGGAGGCATACGCCTCTTTGGCGATTTTGGCCCCCAATTCATAGCCGGTCAAAGGGTTGAGCGCGGTCACCAAGACCGGATTGCGATCCAAAAGATCGCGCATTCGCGCCTCGTTGACGGTGAAACCGGCCACTGCCTTGTCCGCCAAAAGACGGCCGGCGCTGGCCAAGATGTGAATGCTCTGCAAAAGATTTGAGGCGATCACAGGCAGCATCACGTTGAGTTGAAAATTCCCGGCCTGGGCTGCGACAGTGATCGTCACATCATTGCCGATTACCTGGGCGCAAACCATCATGACCGATTCCGGGATCACCGGATTGACCTTCCCCGGCATGATGCTGCTTCCCGGCTGCAGCGGGGGCAATGCAATCTCCCCAAGCCCTGCGTGTGGGCCGGAATTCATCCAGCGGAGGTCGTTGGCAATTTTCATGAGGCCGACCGCCGCCGTCTTGAGCTGTCCGCTGAGTTCCACGGCGGCATCTTGAGAGCTGATGCTTTCAAAATAATTGGGGCTGGTGACAAATGGAATCTGCGTTCGCCGCGCCAACTCCCGTGCCACGCGTTGCCCGAATTCCGGATGGGCATTGACGCCGGTGCCGACGGCGGTGCCTCCCAACGCCAACTGGGCCAGACGCGGATACGCCGCTTCGATGCGCTCAATGCCGTGCGCAACCTGCGCAATCCAGCCGCTCATTTCTTGGCTCACACGCACCGGCATCGCATCCATCAAGTGGGTGCGGCCGGTTTTGACCACCTTGTCGAGCGAGCCGGCCTTTTTCTCGAGCGTGGATTTTAACTGTTTGAGCGCGGGGACCAGCGCGTTGACGGCTTCGCAGTATGCGCTGACATGAATGGCGGTTGGAATCACGTCGTTGCTGCTTTGGCTCATGTTGACGTGGTCGTTGGGGTGAACCGGTTTACCCAATGATTTTGAGCTTAAGGTGGCAATCACTTCATTGGCATTCATGTTGGTGCTGGTTCCCGAGCCCGTTTGGAAAATATCGAGAGGAAATTGGGCGTCGTGGAGTCCTTGAGAGACGGCCGAAGAGGAGACTTCAATCGCTTCGGCCAGATCGGCCGGCAACAATCCCAAGTCGCGGTTGACGGAGGCGGCTGCTGCCTTGATGAGTCCAAGCGCGTGAATAAAACTTCTAGGGAACGTCAGGCCGCTGACGGGGAAGTTCTCGACGGCGCGCTGGGTCTGTGCCCCATAAAGGGCCGCTGCGGGAACGCGCACTTCCCCCATGCTGTCTTTTTCAGTTCGAAACGACATGCCCTTTATTTTACCACGCCGGCCGCGCCGGCGGCCAGCAGCCTCTCAAACACCTCGATTGCCTCAGCCACATGGCGGGGATCGCGGTGAAACCCTCCGTGGCCCGCCTCCGGATCCTCCATCAGCAATTCAACAATCCCGCCGAGCTTCTGAACCCACTGCCGCGTGCTGTGCATGGCTTCACATCCATCCCGGAGGGGATTGGGGTCCTTGCCGCCGCAAAATAGGACCCAGCGGGTGTTGGAGAAAGGAGCCGGCCCAAAACGGCCGCCGTCAATTTCCACGTTCGGTGGATAATCCGGCGTCGCACCCCCGGCATTGGCCAACGTCAGGGCAAAAAACTCATTTCCCGTAAATTGATCCGAGGCCGTTAACGCATAGACCTGAGACGCCCCCCGGCTGAAACCATGCAGAAGAGCCGTCTCCTTGGGGGTTCCCCGCTGACGCAGAATTTTTTCGATGATCGGGTAAAGCTCCCGCGGGGAGTAATAATCTTCCGCTCCCTCTCCCCCTCCC
This sequence comes from Candidatus Omnitrophota bacterium, assembly GCA_016206755.1. Lineage (GTDB taxonomy): Bacteria > Omnitrophota > Gorgyraeia > 1-14-0-20-64-10 > JACQQZ01 > JACQQZ01. The sequence goes on along the minus strand of JACQQZ010000063.1, from coordinate 5 downwards.
CCTCC
>JACQQZ010000062.1 GCA_016206755.1 Candidatus Omnitrophota bacterium | reverse complement strand
GCGCACGGCGGTGTCATCCCAGCCCGCGGGCAGACCGAGGGCGTCGCCGAGCGATTCGAGATTGACAAAGAAGCCGTCCGCTGCAGGGCCGGCGTTGCGAACCAGCAACAGATAGGCGTCGAAGGCGCGTTCGTCCGCGGCCACGGCCAAACGCGCCAGGACCCCGCCCCGCCCGCCGGGTGGCGGCGGCAGGAGCCAGTCGGCAAGGCGCGACGACGGGCTCCTGGCGCTCGCCACGCGGTTCACGCGAGGTTCTTAAAAGGCGCTCTAAGTCTTGTCAGCAATGCCTGATAAACTTCGAAGTCGCGACGAATGCCAATCTTCAGGACCAATACCTCTACGCGCTGCTCCACAATACGGTAAATCGCCCTGTAATCTCCGATTCGCAGTCGCCAAAGGCCTGCACATTCACCGCTGAGGGGCTTGCCGTATGCCTTAGGATCGATCGGCAACTTTTTCTCAATCGCTCCAAGAATTTGTTGTTGAGCCGATCGATCAAGCCGGGCCAAATCTTCTCTGAAAACCAGCGGATGGAAAACAACTTTCCACATTATTCTCGAGCCAGATGAAGCCGGCGCTTGAGCTGCTCTAACGAAAGATAATTTTTACGGGATGTACCTTTTTCGCGCTTCTTGGCAAGCAATCCAAGGGCCTGGTCTTCTACCCAATCCAAAAGCGATTCCATTTTCCGGAACTTTTCCACAGGCAACATAACGGCAACTGGTTTGCGCCGCCGCTCAAGAATAACCGTTGTTTTCCCCATCGCCCTGAGAATTTGCTTCGCTTTTGTTCGAAGCTCAGAAAATCCAACGAGGGTTGCTGCTTCTTTTATGATAAGCATATTCCACCTCTTGAGTCAAGTGTACCATTAGTCAATTAAATTGACAAATGAATTGACACTTTAATTTATCATTCCGGCGCCTCCAGCCACTGGCGCAACATGCCGCTCGACCAGACGTGCGCCCCCCAACCGGTCACCAGCTGCGCCTGCAAATGATCGTCGGTCACGACGACAATGCCGCAGCGCTCCTTTCGTCCGCAGACCCTGCGCTCGATCACGTGGTCCGCGGAGCTTTTTGACCCCGCAAAGAGAACTTCCAAATGCTCAGAGGAGGCATGCAGCATATCGTCAATGGCGTTTCCGTCAAAAACGACGGTGCAGCGGATTCCCCGTTGGGCGGCGGCAAGCTCCAGATCCCGGATTAAATCAAGACGAGCCGAAGTAAAATCAGGGACAGCCCCCTTCGGCGAGAGTCCCTTCAAATCGGCGTCGGACGCCGGCCGGTGTCTGACGCCGCGGTGCTCCCCTTCACCACGGCGCTCACCCCTATGCCAGGCATGAAGCACGTTGTAACCGTCAACAATGAGGTGATCAAGCATCGGCTTATTCCAGATTACGGATGAAGCGAAAGAAGCGGAGCGCGTCGGCAATGGGGTGAATCCGGCTGCGCTCATTTTGGTAAATCGTCGTGATCGGGACGGAAACGATCTTGAAACCGGCACGCGCCGCCTTGACCAACATTTCCGTTTCAATTTCATAGCGGTCGGTCGTCAGCTTGATTTTTTGCAGCAGATCGGCGCGAATCGCCCGAAACCCGCACTGGCTGTCCGGAATCCGTTGCCGGCACAACAGCGAGATAAACAGCGACATCACCCAGTTGGTGCAGCGGCGGATGTACGGCATCGACCGTAAATTTCTCATGCGGTTGCCTACAGCCACGCCGACACTGGGATCTTCGACAGCAGCGGCCAAACGCTTCAAATCCCGCGGCAGGTGTTGGCCGTCTCCATCCATCAGGATAAAAGTGGTGTATCCACGCCCCAAACCCCACTGCATGCCGTCGCGCAAGCTTTTGCCCTTGCCGGAGTTGGTGTTGTGCCGAATGATTTCCACCCCTGCCTCGGCGGCAACCTCCCCCGTCCCGTCGGTTGAGCCGTCATCCACCACGATCACAGGCAAGGAAAGCGTTTTCAGCTGCATCAGCAGACTGCCCAGCGTCTGCACGACGTTGCACGCCGGTATCACCACACAGACAAGCGGTACCGTTTCCGGAGGTGCCAGGTTCAGCTGATTAACATTGGGTTTATTTGACATCAAATTTATTTTGATTATTCATTATTGATGTGCTACTATCTTGAAGTTCTCCCCGCCTACAACCTGCAAAGGAGCAATCCACGCATGCCTCGAAAACCCCGAGAATTGGTCGATAACGGAATCTACCACATTTTCAACCGCGGCAATGACAGACGCAACCTATTTGCCACTGACATTGATTACCGCCGGTTTCTTCAACAGCTTCAAGCAGGTCTGGTGCATTACGGAGGCGCACTCTACCACTATTGCCTGATGCCCAATCATTTTCACTTCCTGCTCAAAATAGAAAAAGGGAACGATCTGGCAGCGTTCATGCATCAAACACAGTTGGGTTATGCACGCTACTTTAAGAAAACGCGGGCATATGCGGGTCATGTTTTTCAAGAGCGCTTCCGTAGCCCAAGAATCGCCCAGGAAAGTTACCATCTCCAATGCGGGCGCTACATTGAGCGGAATCCGGTCGAAGCTCGCCTGGCGATAGATGCATCTGCCTATCCGTACTCAAGCGCGCCATTTTATGCAAGAGGCATCGCCAATCCCTTGGTGACACCCAATCCCTATTACTCACAAATGGGCGACTCCGACTCTAAACGCCAGAGCCAGTACCACGAGTTTCTTGCATTAGAAGAACCGTACACTTCCCTGATCAATCATCAGCTTTCCAAAGCGTGAACCTGGCACCCCCGGAAACGGTACCGCTGTCAGTACCGCTGTCAACCGTGAACCTGGCACCCCCGGAAACGGTACCGCTGTCACAAGACGACGGCGGGGGTGGGATCGGTGAAGTCGCGGAAGAGATACCACTGGGTCGGATACCGGCGCACGTACTGCTCTAAAACGCTGAGGATCGTCCGGGTCATCGACTCGATGTCGCGCTCTTCATCTCCCGTGGCGATCGGTTCGATCGGTTTCTCAAAAATCATCTGAAATTTTCCGCCGGCAGCACGAATCAAGAAGGTGGGGATGACAGGCGCGCCCGTTCGCAGACTGAAAAACGCCGGTCCTTTTGGGACGCTCATCTGGCGGCCCAGAAAAGGCAGGCGCAAGCCGTGCCCGGTAAAATCGCGGTCGCCCACGATGCCCAGCGGTTCGTTCCGCTTTAAACAGGCAAAGCCCTGCCGGACGGCAGATCGCAACGGAATGGAGCTGACCCCTTTTGATTTTCTCCGGGCGACGAACAGCGCGTCAATTTTTGAACTTTGATGATTCAAGACAATGGCGTTGACCGGATAGCCGCCCACGGCGGCGATGGCGGCTCCCAGCTCATAGTTGCCCAAGTGCGCTGTCAGTAAAATGGCGCCTTTGCCGCGCTTGAACGCGCCGTCGACATGCCCCCGGCCGATCACGGTGACGCGCCGGCGGATAAAGTCCCGATCCAATTTCTCCAAGCGAAAGAAATCAACCAGATATTTGGAGAAATTCCGGAAAACTTCTTTGGACATGCGGGGCAATTCGGGATCGGAGGGCCCGGTGACGGCGGAAAGATTGTGCAAGACGGCCCGGCGGTCTTTGATGGAAAAAAGATACTTGAGGTCGGACAACCCGCAGGCAATCGCATAAGCCCACGGCAGCGGAAGCGCCAGCGCCAACCGTTGCCCGGCGCGATAGAGAAAGTAGAGCATCAAACCGCCTGCAAAAGCTTCTGCGCGATGTCCAGTGCCGCGCGGGGACGGCCCAGTTTTTCTGCGGATTTTTTCAAATCGGCCAAAGAGCCGGCATTTCGAATCAGACCCGCAACCAGGGGAGGAACATCATCCCAATGCGCGGCTTGGACCGCCGCGTGATGCTGCAACAAAAACTCCGTATTCTTCGCCTCTTGGCCCGGAATGGGGGCGACAATCACCATCGGCAAACCCTTGGAAAGCGCTTCGGCGGTGGTCAATCCTCCCGGCTTGGTAATGATCAAAGATGCAATGGACATCAGCTCATACACGTTGGCCACGTAGCCCAATATCGAGACGCGCCGCTTGTACCCGAGAATCCTTTTGTCCAGCCGGCTTTTGAGTTTCTCATTGGTGCCGGCGACCACCACCATGTGGAATGAATCCGGCAAGGCATCCAACCCCCGGACCATTTCCTCGATGGGACCCAACCCCTGCCCTCCCCCCATGACCAAAACAACCGGCAGGTCCGGTGAAAGCCCAAGCTCCTGACGAATGCGCGACGGGCTTTGCGCTTTATCAAAAACAGGGTCGATCGGTATGCCGGTATGATGAATGCGTTCCGGCGGGACTTCAAATTTGATCAATCGCTTGCGGGCGGCATCGGAAGCCACCATGTATCCGCTGACCTTGGGATGAATCCAATAGCTGTGCGGAATAAAATCGGTTAAAACTCCATAGAGCGGAACGTCCAAATCGCGCGTTTCTTTGTAATCCGCGACCGCGCTGCACGGGAACGCCTGCGTGCAGGCAATCACCGTCGGCTGAAAACGCTTGAGCAGGCGGGTCAACTTCGGCGAGTTGTGGCGGTGGAGCAATGTTTGATATTTTTGCGCGCGCTGGGCCACTTCGGGATTGTCGTAGAGGTAATCCCAAACTTCCGGCTTGGTTTTAATGACCGACATGTACGTGCTGTCGACGATTCGCGAAAGGATCGGATTGAAATATCCAAAGGCGTCGATGTTGAGGACTTCCGTGTTCGGATCGGAAAGCCGGAGGGCTTTTTCGAGGGCCAGACTGGCGCGGTGGTGGCCGGAGTGTTCCGTGATGTACATCAATAAAACGCGGGCCATGCAGCCAGTGATCACAAATCAGGCGATGGCCAATACTTTTCCGATTCGCTCCACAGCCAGCTTCAAGCGGTCCTGCGGCTGCACCAGAGCAAACCGGACAAATCCTTCACCGTATTCACCGAAACCCGTTCCGGGGGCCACGACAACACCCGCCTCCTCCACCAAACGGGAGGCGAATTCCAGGGAGGTCAGTGCGGAGAATTTCGCAGGAATGCGGCACCACAGGTAAAAGGTGGCTTTCGGTTTTTCCACCTTCCAGCCGATGCAGTTCAAGCCGTCAACGAACAAGTTGCGGCGCTTGCGGTATTCCTCGACGGTATCCCGAACGCAGTCTTGAGGCCCCAACAACGCTTGAATGGCGGCCCACTGCACGGCACGGAAAATTCCAAAGTCGATGTACGATTTGGTTTTGGCCAATGAACGCAAGATGTCCGGGTGGCCGACCACAAAACCCAACCGCCAGCCGGCCATGTTGTAGCTCTTGGAAAAGGTATGGAACTCCACGCCGTAGATGTCCTTGACCCCTTTGGCCTGCATCATACTGGGCGCCTTGTAACCGTCAAAAACAATGTCGGAATAGGCCAGGTCGGAACAGACGATGATCTCCTTGCCCTTGGCCCAGGCCGCCAAGTCATTGTAGAAATCAATGTCCACGCACGCGGTGGTCGGATTGTGCGGATAGCTTACGTAGAGAATCTTGGTACGCTGCAAAACATCGCGGGGGACGTTCTTGAAGTTGGGGCGAAAACCGTTTTCGGCGGTCAACGGGACGTTGTACAAAATACCGCCGGCCATGATGATGCCGTCGGAATGCACCGGATAGGAAGGGGCCGGAACGAGCCCGATGTCGTCGTTGTTCAGGAACGCCAGCGCGATGTGCGCAATTCCTTCCTTGGAACCGATGAGCGGAAGAACTTCTTTTTCAGGGTCCAGCGTTACGCCGAAACGGTTGAAGTACCATTGGGCGATGGCTTCTTTGAATTTTCGCTCGACCTCTCCCGCGGGACGGGAATAGCGCTGGTTCTCGACGACATGCGCTTGCCTGCACAACTCCTCCACCGCATGCTTGGGGCTGGGCATGTCCGGGCTGCCCATCCCCAAATCAATGACGTTTTTCCCCTGCGCGGCCGCCTTCATCTTCAACTCATCCATGATGGTGAAAAGATACAACGGCAACCGCTTCATTCGATTGGCTTCCTGCAGGGAACCCACGTCTCCTCCTTTAGTCGATGAGATCATTCAACTGTCTTTGCGCGGGCTGTGAACCCGGCACTCCCGGAAACGGTACCGCTTCTACCGCTTCGTACGCGTTGTAGGAGCTGCGCACGTACGGCCCGCTGGCGACAAGCGGAAAACCCATTCTAAGCCCAGCGGCCTTGTATTCGCCATAACGTTCTATCGGGACAAATTCCGCCACTTTATGCTGGCTCAAAGTCGGTTGCAGATATTGGCCGATCGTCAAAATGTCGCAATCCACAGTCCGTAGATCCCGCATCAACTCTTCCACTTCTGCGGGGGATTCACCCAGGCCCACCATGAAGCCGCTTTTGGTCCTGACTTGCCCCATCTGTTTGGCTCTTTTTAACACTTCCAGCGATCGTTCGTAGCGGGCCTGAGGCCGGACGCCGCCGGACAGCCGCCGGATCGTTTCCATATTGTGGCTGAGCACTTCCGGCCGGGCGGCAACGACCTGCCCCAACAATTCCGGCCTTCCATGAAAATCAGGGATGAGCACTTCCACGCCGACGCCGGGGGCTGTCCGACGAATGGCGCGGAGGGTCGCCGCAAAATGACCCGCGCCTTCGTCCGGCAAATCGTCGCGCGCCGGGGAAGTGACCACAACGTACTGAAGCTTCATCTTCGCAACGGCATCGGCGATGCGCTGCGGCTCGGTGGGGTCCGCTTCTTTCGGTTTGCCCGCCGTGACGGCGCAGAATGCGCAATGCCGCGTGCAGATTTCTCCCAAGATCATAAAACTGACATTGCCGTGCGACCAGCATTCGCCGATGTTCGGGCAGCGGGCGCTTTCGCAGATGGTCTCCAAACCCAAGCCGTGGACAATGGCGCTTGTTTTTTCCCATGAGCCGGTCATCTGAAGGGGGCGTCTCAACCAGACAGGAAACCGGCTGACTGTGCGTTCCGGTGCCGGAGAATCAGCGGATGGCGGAGATGATGGCATCGGCCATTTCTTGGGTGCCCACCGCCGTTGAATCGTTGCGGCGCGGTTTTAAGTCGTAGGTGACATACCTGCCTTCGCGGATGACGCTGCGCACGGCCTGCTCCAAGCGATCGGCGGGCTGCAACTCGCCGATGTGGCGCAACATCATGACGCCGGAAAGAACGGTTGCCGTTGGATTGGCCTTATTTTGCCCGGCGTATTTGGGGGCGCTTCCATGGACCGGCTCAAACACGGCGACTTCCGGGCCGATGTTTCCGCCCGGGGCCACGCCCAAACCGCCGATGAGTCCCGCGCACAGATCCGAAACAATGTCGCCGTAAAGATTGGGCAGAAGCAGCACGTCGAATTGCTCGGGCCGTTGAACGAGCTGCATGCACAGATTGTCAACCAGGCGCTCTTCAAACTCCACCTTGCCGGAATAAAGCGCTGCGACTTCGCGGGCCGCTTCGAGGAAAAGACCGTCGGTAAATTTCATGATGTTGGCTTTTTGAACGGCAGTCACTTTTTTACGTCCGTTGGCGACGGCATACTCAAAAGCGTAGCGCGCGATTCGCACAGAAGCTCGACGGGAAATCGGCTTGATTGAAATGGCGGTGTCGGGAGCCAGCTTCTTGGGCTGATGCGCCTCCAGCCACTGAATCAACTCTTTCGTTTCCGGCGCGCCATCGTCGAATTCTATGCCGGCATAAAGATCTTCGGAATTTTCACGAACAATGACAATGTCCACTTGCTTGTAAGGAGACGGCGCCCCTTCATACAATTTCGCCGGGCGCAAGCAGGCATACAAATCGAGCGCATGCCGAAGCGCAACATTGACGCTGCGAATCCCCTTTCCAATCGGCGTCGTGATCGGTCCTTTGAGGGCCACCCGATGCTTTCGGATGGCGGCAAGAACCTCTTCCGGCAGCGGCGTTCCGTACTTGGCCATCACCCCAACACCTGCCTCCAAAATTTCCCAATGGATTTTGACGCCTGTCGCATCAATGCACCGGCGTGCGGCGTGGGCCACCTCCGGCCCAATCCCATCTCCCGGAATCAAACCGATCGTTCTCATGTCGATAAGCTCTCTGTGAATCCACGAATCCTGCGCACGCCCTCGCGCAGTGTTTTTTGATTGACCGAGAAACTCAAGCGGATGTGCGACGGCCAGCCGAATCCTTCTCCCGGAATTGCGGCCACATGCGCTTCGGCCAGCAAGCGCGCGGCGAATTCCCGGGCCGGAATTTTAAATTTCGAGATGTCGCAGAAACAGTAGAAAGCGCCTTGGGGCTTCACGAACGAAATGCCCGCAACCTGCGCCAATTCCTGGACCAGGACATCCCGTCGAGCGTGAAATTCTTCGGCCATGGCCGAAATGGAAGCGGGGTCCGAGGTTAAAGCGGCCAAAGCGGCGCGCTGACTGATGGAGGACGGATTCGATGTAGAATGATCCTGCAGTTTTGTCATCGCTTCAATGAGCGGCTGCGGCCCTGCCGCGTAGCCGATTCTCCAGCCGGTCATGGCGTAAGCTTTGGAAACGCCGTTGACCACCAGGGTCAAGTCGCGCATCTTCGGCGACAACGATGCAATCGAAAAATGCGCTTCGTCATAAACCAGCTTGTCGTAAATCTCGTCGCTGATGACGAAGAGATCTTTGGATTCCAACAATTTGGCCAATGCCTGCAACAAGGCCTTGGGCAACACGCTGCCGGTGGGGTTGGACGGGCTGTTGAGCAACAGCAGGCGCGTCTTCGGCGTAATGGCGCGCTCAACCGCTTCAACGGTCAAGCGGAATTGGTCGGCGGCGGCCGTCGGAACAAAAACCGGAGTCGCACCTGCCAATTTCACCATCTCCGGGTAGCTGACCCAGTAGGGCGAAGGAATCAAAACTTCGTCGCCCGGCTGGCACAAGACCTGCAGCGCATTGTAGAGGGCTTGTTTTGCGCCGTTGGTCACAACAGTTTCGGCAGGTTGATAGGTGACACCAATGTTTGCAGCCAATTGCCTGGCAATGGCGGTGCGCAATTCAGGAATTCCGGCCGTGGGGGTGTACTTGGTGAAACCTTCCTGAATGGCGGCGATGGCGGCCTGCTTGACGGGGTCCGGGGTGTCAAAATCCGGCTCTCCGCCGGCCAGATTGACAACGTCGACCCCGTGCGATTTCATCGCCTTGGCTTTGGCTGTAATCGCCAGAGTCGCCGACGGAGCGACCGAGGCAATCCGCGTTGCAAGTACTAGTGCCCCCAACAGGAAATCCTCCATGAGTCTGCTGAAGCGATTTTGGAGCGAGACCAGGAACGAGGAGCGATGCGTGCCCACTGCGGCACGTGAGCGACGAGTGACGCAGTCGCAGCCCAAAAT
>JACQQZ010000064.1 GCA_016206755.1 Candidatus Omnitrophota bacterium | reverse complement strand
GCGGCATCATGAAATGCGATCTGATCGCGCAAGGCATCATCGATGCGGTCAAGACCGTCAAGCCGAAAGTCCCGATGGTGGTGCGCTTGGAAGGAACGCGCGTTCAAGAGGCAAGAAAACTTTTAGCCGATTCAAAATTGCCCGTTGTTTCGGCTGCCACGATGAATGAGGCGGCCGAGAAGATCGTTCAGGCGGTGAAGTCATGAGCAATAAAGCGGTACCGGCATTCGAGGCCGAAAGCAGGTGATGGGGTGAGCATCCTCATCGATAAAAACACCCGCGTGGTGGTGCAGGGGATTACCGGAAAGGCCGGCGCGTTCCACGCCGCCCAGATGAAAGAGTACGGCACTCAAGTGGCCGCCGGCGTGACTCCGGGCAAAGGGGGGACGCTCTGGGACGGCATTCCTGTTTTTAATACGGTTTCCGAAGCGGTCCAAAAAGCCGGAGCCGATGCCTCGGCCATTTTTGTCCCGGCTTTCGCCGCGGCGGACGCCATGCTCGAAGCCGCCGACGCCGGAATTCGTTTGGTGGTGGCCATCACCGAAGGCATTCCGGCCCTCGACATGATCAAGGTCAAGCAGGCGATGCGGGCACTATCCCCGCAGGGGACTGCCCCCATCAGAATCATCGGCCCGAACTGCCCGGGGATCATCACGCCGGGCGCCTGCAAAATCGGCATTATGCCGGGATACATCCACAGACCGGGCTCCATCGGCGTTATTTCCAGAAGCGGCACGCTCACCTACGAAGCCGTGTGGCAATTGTCGCAGCGCAATTTGGGGCAGTCCACCTGTATCGGGATCGGCGGAGACCCGGTCATCGGTTCGACTTTCGTGGATCTCTTGGAGCTTTTCCAGAACGATCCTCAGACGGAAGGCATTGTCCTGATCGGTGAAATCGGCGGCACGGCTGAGGAAGAAGCCGCGCAGTACATCAAAGGGCACGTCACAAAGCCCGTCGTCGCTTTTGTGGCCGGACAGACGGCGCCCCCCGAGAAACGCATGGGTCATGCGGGGGCGGTCATTACCGGCGGACAAGGGACGTGCGCCTCGAAATTTGCCGCGCTTCAAGAAGCCGGGGCGACGATTGCCCGCTCGCCGGCTGTTTTGGGCGAGACGATGGCAAAAGTCTTGCGCGAAATTTCCGTCCGTGGATAATGGATAAACGGGAAAGATCCTCCTGGAGAATCCGCCATGAAAGTGCTGCTTGTCGAAGATGATCCGGAAGACGTCAAGCTTTTGCGCCGTATTTTGATAAAAGCCGATACGACGGAGATCGAGTTGGAGACGGTCAGTCAGGTGAGCGCGGGCCGGGAGCGCCTGGCGCTCGGGGGAATCGATCTGGTGATCTTGGATCTGATGCTGCCGGACAGTCAGGGGCTGGACACCCTTTCTTCAATCCAGCAGTCGGCGCCGGCGGTGCCGATCGTCATCCTCACCGGATTGGATGATGAAGAGATCGGGCTGACGGCGGTCCGGCAAGGGGCGCAGGATTATATTGTGAAAAGCAGGATCTCCGCGGAAAATTTCCCCAGGGCAATCCGTTATGCGGTCGAACGGAAGAAAATGGAAGAAACGCTCAGGGCTCAGAAAGAAGAGCTGGAGCGCCTGAATAAAATTATGATGGATCGAGAGGACCGGATTTTAGAGCTCAAGCAGGAAATCAAAGATCTCCGCCGCCCCGGCGGGAAAGGCGAGCCGACCTCTCCGTAGTTGCCACGACCGGCGCAAAACACCGTTATCAGGATGCTGAAAAAGGGTCATCTGCTTCGTTGCGCGCGCCTTGCATCCGGCGCCTTTTTGAGCATCCTGTCCAAATGGGGTTTTTCAGCAGACCGTTATTGGGTTTTTCCGGTGAAATGAACTCCTCGAATGAGGAGAGCCGGGGCAAGGCAAGACTGTAAACCGGAAGTTGGATCCGCCACCAGACGCCTCTCCTTTGAAATTTCAGCCACCCGGGAAAACGCTTCCAGGATCGATTCCGTAAAACGAAGATTCTTGACGGAACCGGCCCTTCTCCCTTTTTTTACGAGAAATGTTCCGTCCCGCGTCAATCCTGTCATCAGCGCTTGGCGCGTTCCCAAGAGGCCGTTGACGTAATGGAATCGCGTCACCACCAGCCCGTTCCCCAGCAGCCGCTCCATTTGCGAACGGGGCGCGCTTCCTGCGGCCAAAGTCAGATGCATCGGCAGCGGGCCTTCGGTGTCGTCGTAAGGCGCGCCGTGACCGGTGGACTCACGGCGATAAATTTTTCCGTACGTCGTGTCGTAGACGACGCCAAGCGCTGCGCCGCGCTCAATGAGAACCACGCGTTGTTTCGCAACGCCTTCGTAGTCGAACGGAACCTGCAAACCTTCCGGGTGCCCAGCGTCGTCGCTGAGGGTGATGTTGTTCCCCATGATCCGGTCGCCGGCGCGCCCGCTCAGAAAGCTTGTTTTTTCATACAGCGATTTGGCTCCCAGTCCGATGTACCCGAGCCATTCCAGAAGTTCCGCCACGGCTTCCGGTTCGAGGATGCAGTCGTAGACCCCGACCGGAACGTCCCGAGGGCGGCGATTTTGCTCCGCCAGCGCCAGGGCGCGGCCGGTTGTTTCTTGAATGTCAATCCGACCGATGTCGCGATGGACTGAGGCGCTGTAACCGGAAGCTTTTCCTGCCGCCGCGATGACTTTGATGCCGGCCGTCGTAAACGGCTGATAACGGGCAATTCCATTGGAGCCGGCCACTGCCAGCTCGTCGTGACCCGAATGAAAAGAACCGGCCAAATTGTATTTCAAACGCTCCGCCCGCTGCCAAGCTTTGGCGATGGCCCGGGTTGTGTCGCCGACGTCTTGCCGCGCTGTTTTGGGAATGTAGGTGGTTAACCGCGCGGGCGTTTTTTTGCCTGGGTCAGGAAGGAGATTCCCGCGTTTTCTGCGTCCGGTCTTTGCCGTGGCGATGGCCGCCTCGGTGGCTTTGCGCAAAGCCGCCGCATCCAGGGAGTTGGTGGTGGCAACGCCGACGCAGCCGTTGCAGATGACTTTGATCCAGACATCGATATTTTCCGAATGGAAGTTCTGATGGATGCGCTGGTGGGAAAAGCGCAGCGTCGTCCGTATGCCGCGCTCACAGGCCATGAGCGTCTGATCAGCCGGCGAGCGGCGCACGGCCCGCTCAAGCAGCTCAAGCAACCGCCGAGAGCTCACCGGCGGCCTCCTGCCTGCCGGTAGGCAAGGCGGCCGACCTGGACCTTTTCAAAGCGGGCGGGGGAGGAGCCGTGTCCGGTGTGCATCGTTTGGACCGGCTCGCCCTTGCCGCAGTTGTGGACGCCGTAGAGCGTCCACTCTTTTGGTCCTGCCACGCCGCTTAAGTTTCCCCAGAATTTCGGCGTGATGCCGGTGTAGACCGGATTTTTAAACGGCTGTCCCAACCGGCCTTTTTTAATTTCCCAGGCGATTTCCGTCCCAAACTGGAAATTGAGCCGCAGATCATCGATTGACCAGCTTTTGTTGGTGGCCATGAGAATGCCGTTGCGCGTGTCTGCGATGAGGTCTTTTAAGCTGCCCTCGCCCGGCTCCAAATTCACATTCGTCATGCGGATCAGCGGCATCGCGTTCCAGCCGTCGGCCCGCATCGCCCCGGAGGAGTTTTGCCGGATGCGCGCGGCCGATTCGCGGGAGCTCAAATAACCCAGGAAAATTCCTTCGCGCACGATCGGCGTCGTCTGCGCCGGCACCCCCTCGTCGTCGTACCCGAATGTCCCGACGCCTTGCGCGCATTGGGCGTCGGCGGTGACGTTCATCCGCTTGGAACCGTACCGGAATTTGCCTGATTTTTCAGGATCCAAAAAGCTGCCTCCGGCAAAACTCAATTCCTGTCCCAGCACGCGGTCCAACTCGACGGGGTGCCCGCAGGACTCATGGAGCTGAAGGGCCATTTGATCCGGCATGAGAATGACGGTTGTGATTGCCGAGGGACATTCCCGCGCGCGCAGAAGGACGACCGCTTCTTGACGGACGCGCGATGCTTGCCCCACCAAGTCCAGCGCCTTGACGTATTCGTAACCGGCTTGCGCGAGGCAGGCGCCGTTTCCGGCCGGATAGCTGCGTTGCTGGACTTCGTCGTCCATCTCCGCAATGGCCTCCATCGAGGCGCCGCTCTCGATGATTTCTTGATGGATCTGCGACCCCTCTGTGGAGACGAATAATTTTTCAGTTTTGAAAAATTCCAGAGCGGTCGTCGCTGTTTTGATGTTGGGATGGTCCCGCAATTCCCGGTTGGCCCAGAAGAGGTAGTCCAATTTCCTGTCAATACCGACGGAAAATGGGTCCACCTGGACAGGCGTTCGATAGCTGCCGCGCTGGGGAGCCGAGGCAGGGAAGGCCACGCGCTCGCCATTGACCTGCGCGCAGGCCTTGGCCATGGCCACCGCCTGGGCCGCGGTGGATTTCAGGCCTTCCTTTGTCATCCGGCTGGAGGAGGAAAATCCCCATGCCCCGCCGACGAGCGCGCGCACTGCGCATCCTACGCTGACGGCGGTGCCGATGTGGCCGACGGCGCCGTTTTGAACCACAAGCATCTCGTGGGTTTCATTGACCCAGCGAACGTCGCCGTAGTCGGCCTTGGAGCGTTTGAGGGCGGATGCCGCCTCGTTGAGGAGAGATTTCTCACGCAATCTCTGTTCCATAATCCTACCCTACGCAACCGCACCGGCTCTGTCAAGCCGCGTTGATAAGCGCTGCCAACTCGGGGTAACCCCTCGACACTGCTCGTACAGCGGTACCGCTCCCTAGCGGCATCTGTTTGGGTTTGTTATACTGAAACCCTGATGAAGAACCCCGCCCAGAGGTTGAGGGCCGCCAACCAGACGCTGCTCCGGCTGCCTGCCGCCCAAGCCCGCGCGTTGCGCAAGCAAATCCGTCCTGTTTCGATGCGCCATCAGATGGTCATGTATGAAGAGGATGGCTCGCCGCGCGTCATCGGCGTGCAGCTTCGGCCCTGGCTGGTCTCCGGCGAACAGATTCGATTCTTTCACCGCGCCTGCATGGTTTTAAAAGGGGCGCTCGCAAAAGTCCTGCCTCTCTACGAAGCCAATCCGCGCGTTCGGCAAGTGGTTCCGCTGGAGCCGGAAGAGGATGCCTGGATCTGGCATGTCGTCGGCGGAGCGCATCAAACGCCACAGACTGTTTTTGACCGGCTCGATTGCACGGCCACTTTCGGACCGGCGAGCTGGCAGGATGATTTTTGGTTCGTGGAGCCGAATTCCGTCGGCATTGGCGGCATTCATTACATTCCGGCGACCTATCGCACGGTGCGCGACTTGGTCGCCCGCTGGTTGCAGGATGCCGATCCGCAACTTCGTCTGCGTCCGATGCCGGACATCCGCGATCTTTTGCTGGGTGCGCTCAGAGGGCATGCGCGCGCCATCGGCCGCCGCCGGCTCAACGTCGGTTTCTTGGAAGACCAATCCGAAAAAAGCGGCACGGCCGAATTCGGGCATGTGGCGGAATATTTTAAGTCAAAGGGCGTTCATTCTTTGGCGGCCGATCCCCGGCACCTGCGCCTTAAAAATGGCGAGATCTACGCCAAAAACACGCCGATCGATGTTTTTTACCGCGACACGGAAATCACTGAATTTTTGGAAATGGAGCGGGAGGGGGTTTCGTTGGAGGTCGTGCGGGAGGCGTTCCGGCGCAACCAAGTGGTTTCTTCCATCGCAGGCGAATTTGACCATAAAAGCGCTTGGGAGCTCTTTACCAATCCTATTTTCTCCCGTTATTTCACGGCGCAAGAGCGCGCGCTTTTTGCCAAGCATGTTCTTTGGACGCGGCTGATCTGGGAGCGCTCGACGACCGATCCATCCGGCCGAACTGTTGATCTGGCCGCGTACGTTCGAAAAAACAAAAACACGCTTACCCTCAAGCCCAACCGCGAATACGGCGGCATCGGAGTGGCTTTTGGGAATGTTGTCACTCAGCGAGAATGGGAGAGGGCGTTGGAAAAAGCGCTTCAGAAACCGGGGACCTCCGTGATTCAGCGCAGGGCGCGCGTCCATTCGGAGCCGTTCCCGGTTATTGACGCGAAAGGGCGGGTGACGCTTGAGAATCTCTACGCCGTCACCGGTTTTGCGGCGACTTCCGCCGGCCTGGCCATCCTCGGCCGGTGCTCCGCGTCCGACGTGGTGAACGTCTCCCGCGGCGGCGGCCTCATCGCCGTGATGCGCAGATCATAAATTTTTTGCCTGCGCAGCCGCCGGCCGAGCGGATTGGATCGTCAGCGGGGATCGCCATTTGCCGGCCTTAAAAAAATCCGGGGGATTCGCATCGGTTCACCCGCGGAATTTCTCAGCGCCCTTGGGCTGGGCAAGTAAAAAGCAGCATTCACCTGCCTGCGGTAGGTTAGTAAAAAGCTAATTCTGTTTTTCGGACTTGACGCTCCCCTTGGAGCTCCGGTAGACTTCTAAACGTGACATTTCAAATCCGCCGTACCGCTTTCCTTGCCCTGTTGTCTCATGCCGGAACCGGGCTCGTTCCGGTTCCTGCCGCATTTGCCATGCGGAATGCTCAATTGCAAACCGGTGTTCAGCGCGCCGGCCTCGAAAGCTCTCTGAAGCGGCCGGCTCAAACCCCGGAAAAATCCGGGCTTGAAGAAACCGCGCTCCGGGAAGCCGCGGAGATTTTGCGCGGATGGGCGGATAAGTTTGATAGTGTGGATCGGTTTGATAATGCGGATCGGTTTGATGATTTTGATCCGGACGACCCGCGAGCGATGCCACCGCAAGTTTTATTGGCGCCTTCCTTGGTCGGGGAATTTGCTCAAGAGATTGCGGTTCTAAATCGCGTGTTGCCCCAAATCCCAACGAGGGCATTTGCAAGAGTTTACGCAGTCGATCCCTCCGGACCAATTCCTTTTCTGGGAAATGAGAGGACCTTTTCCACGGCGCAAAAAGTCACGATCCCAATAGTTGAAGCTCAGCTTTACTGTTTGACTGCAGATGACGAAGAGAGCTTGCTGGAGGACGCCCGGTTGCCGGGCGCAGAACTGGTGCTGACCAAAAACGGACTTGATCCCGTACAGGGCATGGCTATTCTTCTGAAGCATCTGTATGCTTCTTTGCTGGATCGGCCAGTCGATGGATTAAGAACAGAAGAAGTGCCGGAAATAACGCGCCTGGCCGGTCTTCTGCTGGCCGCCGCCGGGCCGGATGCATCTTCCGCTGTTGCAGGAGATGCAGCTTCGGTTGAAGAAAATGGGTCGGCCGCTGTCGAAAAAACCCTGGGTATTATTTTCAGCCAAGGCCGGCGCGAAATTCCGATCCAGGTTACGGAAGGCCCCGGCGAGATCAAAATGTATCAACTGACCGATGGGGAAATAGAAGGCACGGCCGAGGATTACTCTTACAGCGTTCGCATTGAAGAAGTTCCGGAAGAGGACGGGACAGGGTTGTTGGATGGTCTGCTGGGAAGATCCTTTGCCGGGGCGTCCTTGGTTTTTCGCTTGCACGGCGAAGATGAATCAGAACCATTGCCGGAAGAAGAGCGTAACGAATTTTCGCGTTATCAAATTTACTTGGTTGATCCTCAGCATCCCGGTTCCAAAGAATCGAAGCCCATGGTGGATCGGTCAGGGTTTGTTCGAGCCGCCTTTCCTCTGGATGTATTTGGCTTGCCGTCCGGACATGACGGCGCTCTTCGTTTTGAAATACGGCGCGATGATACGGACTTGAGTGAAACCGATTTCGGGCCCCTGGATCATCCCTGGCAAAGCATTCTTGACCTGCCTCCGCCACCCGTTCCGGCGAGCGCCGGCATGGAAGAATCGGCGGCCAAACAGGCTTTGGACGTTTTAAGCTTGTGGGCCAAGAACGTTGGCGTTCATGCGCTGGAGAAAAGCAAGCGCGTGGTGATTGCCGCTGCGCTGATTGATAAATACCCTGGCGAATTCGCTGCCTTGGCCAGGTTAATGTCTCCAGAAAATACGGATGGCGCGGGAGGCATCTATGAGCGGTTGTTCAGATGGAGAGTTTACGTTGGGCCGCAGCCGAAGACCAAGCTTTCTTTTTTGAATTACCAAACTTTTGAAAATGGCGCTCAAGCTCGCGTTCGGCTTCGAGAAGACGCCGAAAAAATCGTTTATTTAACCGCTGAGGAGAATGACATTTTTGGGAGGGCACTTCAATATCCCCACCGCCCGGCTGTCAATCAGTGGATTTTTACGGAAACAGCAGAATTATCGGATGTTTTAGCATGTCTTTATGAAACTCTCGCGCCAGTATTAGCGCGAGGTGATTCTTCTCCGCGGCGAGCGGTACGCGGCGAAGCCGGGCAGTTGGCGGCTGCTCTGCAGAAGTTGGCCGGCATGGATAGCGCCGGCATGGAGGAAGATCCGCGCGCCATTGCGGGGCGGATGATGGCGGACAATAGATTGACGCAATTGGAGTCAGGACAGGTTATTGTTCAGGCGACCGGCTCTGGAATAGATATACTGGCCCGCGCGGATGCCGGCGCCGCTCTGCCGGCCCGATTGTATGCCCATTACGCCGTTATGCCCAAAGATATCAAATATCTCTTTTTGCCTGAAAATCGCGGCGCTGTTCTTACAGTACTCATGAACGATAGTCAATACGCCAATGACCCAACTCAATGTGGTATTGTCCTGAACAACTCTGCTGCCGGCAACGTCCTGGACTGGCTTCCCGTGGCGTGGCGCACTGACTCTGGAAGCAAAGTTCCTATTCTAAGAGTGGCCGATCCGATTTCTTCTCAAAACCATCTCTACATGCTGTTGGCTGCCGCTGCCGGACGCAAAGATAAGATACTCGACGTCAGCCACCTCGAAGCTGCTGCCGTTAGATTGGGAGACGTCGAGTACACGCTGCTCCGAGCCGCTTAATTTTATTGTCAACCTGGAGCGAATTTCAGGTTGACAATCTATTCTATCTCAGCGATCTTATTCGCAAACCCACTTGGAGGATTCATGCCATCTGTTTTAATCCGTTCTGCCGGTGAGAAGGTATTGAAAGGCGGGCCGATCACCCGCGAAGAGGCCAGTGAGCTCATGAAATTGACTGATCCGGCCGACATTCTCGAGCTGGGGAGCTGGGCCAATCGCGTTCGCTCCAAATACACCGGCAGGTCCTGCCAGCTATGCGCTTTGGTCAACGCCAAAGCCGGCGAGTGCGCCGAGAATTGCAAGTACTGCTCGCAGTCCGGCCACTACAGCACCGACATCTCTAAATATCCTCTGATGGCGCCCGAAGCGATCTTGGCCCGCGCCAAGCAGGCGGCAGAATTCGGCGCCAGGCGCTTTTGCATCGTCACTGCGACGCGCGGTTTGAGCGATAAAGACTTGCCGGCGATTGTCAAAGCCGTGCAGCTCGTTCGTGAGCAGACCGGTCTGGCAGTCGAATGCTCGCTCGGATTTGTGACGGACGAACAGTTGGAAGTTCTCAAAGCCGCCGGAATGACGCGCTACAATCACAATCTCGAAACGTGCGAGGACAATTTCTCCAACATCTGCACGACCCACACTTATCAGGACCGCGTCAACACGCTCAAGCAGCTCAAGAAGCATGGGATGGAGCGTTGTGCGGGTGGAATCTTGGGATTGGGTGAGACGCCGGAAGGTCGTCTGGACTTGGCCTTTGCATTGGCAGAATTAGAAGTCGAATGCGTTCCGGTCAATGTCATCAATCCCCGGCCTGGGACGCCGCTCGAACACAACACCCCGCCGGAGCCGCTGGAAGTCATCAAGACGATTGCAATTTTCCGTCTGATTCTTCCGTGGGCCGTCATTGAATTGGCAGGCGGACGCGAGCTCAATGTCCGCGACCTGCAATCGCTAGCACTCATCTGCGGCGCCAATGGGCTGATCATCGGCAGCTACTTGACGACCATCGGCCGGCAGCCGGCGGAAGACATGCAGTTGGTTCAAGACCTGGGTTTCGAACCGGACCGCGGCGAGTATCATCGACAGCCGCTGCCGGTTTCTCCGTAAGCCGCCCGGACAAATTGCATGGGGCTCCGAGGCAAAACTCTTCTTGTGACCGGGGCCAGTGGCGCGATCGGCTCGGCCATCGTTCGCGCCGCAAAGCTTCAGGGGGCCTGGGTCGCCGGAACCTATCACACCCATCGCCCAACTCCCCAAGAATGCCCCGCTGATCTTTTAGAAGCGGTCGATGTCCGCTTAAAACCATCCATTGTCCAGTGGGTCGCCAAATCCCTGGCGCACAACGGCCAGATTGATGGTTTGGTGACTGCGGCTGGGAATGTGCAAGACCGCACCTGCGTGAAAATGACGGACGCCGAATGGGACGACGTGTTGCAAACTCACCTGACCGGAACGTTTCATTCCATTCAAGCCGTCCTGCCACCGATGCAGTACCATCGCCTTGGAAAAATCATCACGGTGATCTCTCAGGCCGGTATTCATGGGCGCTTTGGGCAAGCCAATTATGCGGCAGCCAAGGGAGCCATTTTGGGCCTGACGCGCTCTGTGGCCAAGGAGCTCGGGGAGTGGGGCATTGAAGTCAATGCGATTTGCCCTGGATTTACGCCCTCGCGCATGACTGAGACAGCGCCCCCCGAAGCATGGGAGCGCGCCCGAAGTGCGAGTGCCATGGGGATGCTGGGCGATGCGGAGGTATTGGCCAATTTGACGCTTTGGTTGTTGTCGGATGAATGCCGCGGCATCACCGGCCAAATCTTCTACGCGGACAGCAGAATTCAATGAACAATAAAGCGGTACCGCTTTTGGAGGCGTTGCGGGAGCAGGGACTTTACCGGGAGCTTCGGGAGATTGAATCGGCCAACGGCGCCGAGATTGTTATTGATGGGAAAACCTACCTCAATTTGGCATCCAACAATTATCTGGGGCTGACGACGCATCCGCGCGTGGTGCGCGCCGCCACGGAGGCGATCCGGCGCTACGGGACCGGCTCCGGAGCATCGCGCCTGATCTCAGGAACGATGTCAATTCATGCCGAGCTTGAGCAAGCGCTTGCCAAGTTCAAGCAAACCGAATGCGCACTCGTATTTTCGACCGGCTACATGGCCAATTTAGGATTGGTAACGAGTTTGGTTGGTGCCGAGGACTTGGTTATTTCAGATCGGCTGTGCCACGCCAGCATCATTGACGCCTGCCGGCTTTCCAAAGCAAAGCTCCTTATTTTTCCGCACAGAGATGCCGGCCGCTTGAAAGATTTGCTCAAAAAGCGCGCCAAGAAATTCCGCCGGACTCTGGTCATAACGGAATCGGTTTTTTCAATGGATGGAGACATTGCGCCGCTCGACCAGCTTTGGAAAGTTTGCAAAGAGCAAGATGCCTGGCTGCTCATTGACGATGCGCACGGCACCGGCGTGTTGGGGCCTTCCGGCCGCGGCGGCCTGGCTCATTTTAAGATGATGCCGCAAGAAGGGCTGATTCAAATGGGGACGCTTTCTAAAGCGCTCGGATCGCTGGGCGGTTATGTGGCCGGTTCGCGCACGCTGATCGATTACCTGATCAACAAAGCCCGTTCGTTTATTTATACGACGGCGTTGCCGCCTGCCTCTGCCGCCGCAGCTTTGGAAGCGATTCGCGTCATCCAGGACGAGCCGCAGCGGCTTAAAAAATTATGGAGCAATGTCGCGCTCTGGCGCGACGGGCTTCGACGGGTGGGGTTGCCGCTGGTTTCGGACCAGACGCCGATTCTTCCGGTTCTGCTGGGCGATACGCGGCGCACGTCGGCTGTGGCCGAAATGCTGCGCGCGCATGGAATTTATGCTCCGGCCATCCGGCCCCCGACGGTGCCCAAGGGACAGGCGCGCATCCGCACGACCGTCATGGCGACGCATTCGCCGCAGGCGCTCGAAGAAGCGTTCATGAAGATGACGGCGCTGGTTCATCGGGGGGAATTGTAATGGGAGCCGGTATTTTTGTTTTGGGGACCGGAACGGAAGTCGGCAAGACTGCAGTTTCTGCCGGATTGGCGGCGGCCTGGCGCAAGCAGGGAATTGACGTCGGGGTAATGAAGCCGATTGCCACTGGCTGCAGGATGCGCGGAAAAATTCCGGTGAGCGAAGATGTCCT
Organism: Candidatus Omnitrophota bacterium; assembly: GCA_016206755.1. Classification (GTDB taxonomy): domain Bacteria; phylum Omnitrophota; class Gorgyraeia; order 1-14-0-20-64-10; family JACQQZ01; genus JACQQZ01. The sequence continues at coordinate 5,185 of JACQQZ010000064.1, read as the reverse complement.
GTGGCTCAAAAAAGCGGCAGAAACGAGCGATCCGGCGGAATGGATCAATCCTTACCGGTATAAAACTCCCGCGGCTCCCTCCGTGGCGGTTGCCCGCGAAAAAAGTCCGGCCATTGATTTTGCAGTCATTCAAAAAGCGTACGCTGAATTGGCGAAGCGGCATGACGTTGTGATCGTAGAAGGCATCGGCGGGCTGCTGGTGCCGATTGATGAGGAAAGGACCGTGGCCGATCTTGTCCGCGCGCTGGATCTGCCCGCACTCTTGGTCAGTTGCGCTCAATTAGGCACGCTCAATCACACACTACTGACGCTGGAGGCGGCGCTGGACGCCGGCATCGATGTTCTGGGCATTGTTCTCAATGGCCGCTCCAAACAAAAGACCATCGCCGAGCAAACCAATCCGGATGTTCTGAGGAGGCGGACCCGGCTCCCCATTTTCGGGAATGTTCCGCTTGTCTCCCGCCCAAATCAGAAATCAGTACAGCAAGCCGTCGTCAAATCCGTCGATTCAAGGGCCGTTCTTAAAGCTGTCCGGAATTGGCACGCCGGGCAAGCGGCACGCCCCAAAAAACTTTCCCGGCTCGATAGAGAGAATTTGTGGCATCCATTCACGCAGATGCAGGAATGGGCCGATCCGCTGGTGGTGACGGAAGGAAAAGGAAACACCCTGCGCGCCGCCGACGGCCAATGGTATTTGGACGGCGTCTCTTCTCTGTGGGTCAATGTTCATGGCCATCGCCACCCGGCGCTGGACCGCGCCATCCGCCGCCAGCTTGCCAAGGTTTCCCACTCGACGCTGCTCGGATTGGCAGGGGAGCCCGCCGCGCTCTTAGCCGAAAAACTGATTGAGATCGCCCCCAAAGGCCTGACGCGCGTTTTCTTCTCCGACAGCGGTTCGGCCGCCGTTGAGGTGGCGCTGAAAATGGCATACCAGTACTGGCAGCAGAATGGAGCCAAATCAAAACGCCGGTTCGTGAAATTTGAAAACGCCTATCACGGCGACACCCTCGGCGCTGTTTCCGTCGGAGGCATCGATCTTTTTCATCAGGTTTACGGCCCGCTTCTCTTCGAGACCATCAAGATGCCCTCGCCCTATTGCTACCGTTGCCCCGTGAAGAAAACTTATCCTGATTGCGAGATTGACTGCTTGAAATCACTGGAAGAAACGTTGCGCGAGCGCTCGAATGAAATTGCCGCTGTGGTGGTCGAGCCGGGCATGCAGGCGGCCGCCGGAATGATTCTGGAACCCAAAGGATGGTTAAAGAGAATCCGCGACCTTTGCACCCAATATAAAGTCCTGATGATCGTTGACGAAGTGGCGATGGGATTCGGACGCACCGGGACGATGTTCGGCTGCCAGCAGGAAGAGGTTCAGCCGGATTTGATGACGGTCGCCAAGGGATTGACCGGCGGCTATCTGCCGGTCTCCGCAACGCTGGCGACCGAAAAAATTTATCAAGGTTTCTTGGGCGACTACGCCCAGATGAAAACATTTTTCCACGGACACTCTTACAGCGGCAATGCCTTGGGGTGCGCCGCCGCCCTGGCCAATCTGGAATTATTTAATCAAGAGAAAACTCTCAGGCGGCTCCAGCCCAAAATCAAACTCTTCCAAGAAGAGCTCGAGAAATTAAAGTCATTGCCCCATGTTGGCGATATCCGGCAGATCGGATTGGTGGCAGGCATTGAGCTGGTTCGGGACAGAGCGACCCGCGAGCCGTATCGTTGGGAAGAAAAAGCAGGAATACGCGTCTGCCAAGAGGCGCGCCGGCACGGCATTCTCCTGCGTCCTTTGGGCAATGTGATTGTGATCTTGCCCCCGCTTTCAGTCACCCCGGCCGAAATCCGCCGCTTGGTGCGGTCGGTCGGTTTAAGCATCCAAGCCGTGACTGCCTCTTCCAAGGCCCCCGCCTTGGTCTCGTAGCAATTGACGCTGCGATCTTCCGCGTGCTATCTTGCCTTTGACCCTCCACCGAATGAAATCATCGGCAACCCGGTTTGACTATGTGCGGTTTAAAAAAGGCAGTGCCCCGATTGTCCCCATTGAAGTCCGGGGCAAGCGCCACTGGCACAAAGTGTGGTGCTATGTTGATTCCGGGGCGTACTACAGCGTGCTGCGCCCCGAGGTTGCAAAGCATCTCAAGGTGGATGAGCTGCAGCCGCGCAAAGTTCTGATTGCCACCAGCGGCGGCCACAGCAAAAGCATCAAGCTGTACCGGCTGGCGGCGCGGATCGGATCGTGGCAGGGGGTTGTCACATTCGGGGTTCCGCATGGATTTGACATCGATTTTAATTTGTTAGGACGAAGAAATGTATTCAACGAGTTCGCCATTACCTTTGACGATTCCAAAGCCGTCGTCACCTTCAAGCCCAAGCGCCGCCGGAAAAGATAAAGCATCGTTCGTCCGGACGCTGTTCGACCAGATCAGCCCGCGCTACGATCTGTTCAATCGCCTGGCCAGCTTTGGGCTTGACCAGCGCTGGCGGCGCCGCGCCGTTGCGGCGGCCGGCCTTAAAAAGGGAATGAACGTTCTGGACCTGGGCGCCGGCACCGGCGACCTCTCTCTATTGGCGGCGCAACAAGTGGCGCCGACCGGTTTTGTCGCAGCGCTTGATGTCTCGCCCAAGATGCTGCAAATCGCCCAGCAAAAAGCCGCCCGCGCGCCGTGGGGCTACCATGTGCGAACGGTTGAAGCATGCGCAGAAGAGCTGCCGTTTCAAGATGCCGCGCTCGACGCCGTCCTAAGCGCTTTTGTGATGCGCAATGTGACCGATCTTGCCAAAACCTTTCAGGAAAGCCATCGCGTCCTTAAAAACGGCGGCAAAATCGTGATTTTGGAATTTTTCCGCCCGCAATCGCCGCTCATGCGTTTTGGGCACAATTTTTGGATGATGACGGGCGCCTTGACCATCGGCTGGCTGGCGACGGGGCTTCGCTGGCCGTTTTCCTATTTGCGGAAATCAATCGCTTCTTTTGTCCCGCCGAAAGAATTTATTGCAGCACTCGAGCAAAGTGGATTCTCTCAGGTAACTCAAACCCCTTTGCTCGGCGGCGCCGTCATGATTTATCGTGGGATTAAACCGTGAACGCCGACGCAAAGACATTCGCCCGGCACCGCTTGGCTCGCCCCAGCGAGGTCTCGCCTGCGCTACGGAGTCGGCCTGCGCTCTTCCTCGCGCTCCGCGCTCGGAAACCATGCCCGCTCGGCCTCCTCAGTTGCCGACTCGAATATCCTTGCGTCGGCGCGTGCGAAAAAATGAGGAAGTGGTAGATGGCGTATCGTGACTTAAGAGAATTTATCGCGGCGCTTGACTCGAAAAAATGGCTGCATCGGGTCAGCGCGCCGGTCGATTGGAAGCTCGAGATTACGGAGATCACCGACCGGCTTTCCAAATCATCCGGCCATCCGGCAGGGGCGGGGGGCCCGGCGCTGCTCTTTGAAAAAGTCAAAGACTCTTCGATCCCTCTGGCGATCAATCTCTTTGGCACCAAGGCGCGCATGGAATTGGCCCTCCAAGTCCAAGACCTCAATGACATCCCTAAGCGCATCGAAGAGCTGATGGAAATTCCCAATCCCAAGGGGCTCATGGAAAAATTGAAGCTCTTGCCGAAACTGGCGGAGCTTGCCCAGTTTCCTCCGAAAGTCGTTTCGCGCGCGCCCTGCCAGGAAGTGGTGATTCGCGACAACCCCATCCTGAGCATCTTGCCGATTTTACAGTGCTGGCCGGACGACGCCGGCCGCTACATCACGTTGGGCAGCACCATCACGCGCAACAGGCAAACCGGCCGCCGCAACGTCGGGCTCTACCGCTTGCAGATTTTTGATGATCGGACGATCGGCATGCATTGGCAGCTCCACAAAGACGGCGCGGAGCATTGGCGCGGCTATGCGAAGGGTGAAAAAATGCCGGTGGCCGTTGCCATCGGCGGCGACCCGGCTTCCATTTATGCGGCCAGCGCGCCATTGCCGCCGGAAATTGACGAATATTTATTTGCAGGATTTTTGCGCAAAGAGCCAGTAGAAATGGTCAAGGGTGTCACGGTTGATTTAGAAGTGCCGGCCCAAGCGGAAATCGTGATTGAAGGTTATGTTGAAGTGGGCGAGCGCCGCATGGAAGGTCCCTTCGGCGACCACACCGGCTATTACTCTTTGCCGGAGCCGTACCCTGTGATGCACGTGACGGCCATCACCCACCGCAAAAATCCCATTTATGTCACGACGATTGTCGGACGCCCTCCGATGGAAGACCTTTGGCTCGGCAAGGCCACGGAACGCATCTTCCTGCCGCTGATTCAGAAAATGGTCCCGGAAATCGTTGATATGAACTTGCCGGCGGAGGGGCTTTTTAACAACGCGGCCGTTGTCTCGATTAAAAAATCATATCCAGGCCAAGCGCGCAAGGTGGCGCATGCCCTTTGGGGGCTGGGGCAGATGATGTTTACCAAAGTGATCATCGTCGTAGACGAACATGTGAATGTGCAGGATGCCGGCGAGGTGGCCTGGCTCAGCTTTATGAACATTGATCCGAAACGCGACTGCTTCTTTGTCGAAGGTCCCGTGGATACGCTCAATCACGCTTCCCCTGAATGGAACTACGGCTCCAAAATGGGGATTGATGCGACCGTGAAACTCAAGGAAGAAGGCCATTCCCGCGGCTGGCCGGACATCATTGAAATGACCCCAGAAATGAAAGCCCTCGTCACGCGCCGCTGGTCCGAATACAATCTATAGCGCATCTTTTCTGAGTCTGTAATATGCTGCTGCATCGCATCATTTTTTGTGGTATCTTATGCATCAGGAGGGTCTGAAATGCGAACCACCATTGACATCGATGAAAAGCTGCTCAAAGAAGCTTGGGCGATTCTGCGCCCGAAAACCAAACGGGAACTTATTGAAAAATCTCTGCGGGAACTCATTCGTCATGAACGTCTGAAGCGGTTTTCAGGCCGCTTGGGCAAAATCCCGCTGGATTTGACGCTGCGCGATTTGAAACAGATGCGCCGCCGTGGGTGATTTCCTTATCTTGCCTGACACTTCCATCTGGATTGAAGCCAACAGGCCGGGAGGTCCTTTGGATCTGCGCCGCCGCGTCCAAGAACTGTTGGCCGTGAAGCGCCTAGCGATCGCTGCCCCCGTTCGCTTGGAAATGTTTTGCGGGGTTGCGGAGGCGTCAGTTTATCAAG
>JACQQZ010000060.1 GCA_016206755.1 Candidatus Omnitrophota bacterium | reverse complement strand
GCCCACACGCGGTCCGGATATTTTTTCTGCAGCCGGCCGATCAGCGTCTGATCCTTGGGCGTCCATTGGCTGGGCACAACCAGCTCGTCCGGATCTTTGGCGACCGCAAGAACATGCTGATCCTCGTAGAGGATGGTGAGGGGTTTCATGGCAAGCTCGATTGTATCAGACCCCAATCCCATTGACCAATCCCGCCCGCTTGGGTATTCTAAAGCCCCATGCCCACATCGCTTTCTCTTTCCAACCGAGCCGACGCGCGACAAGCGATGGACCCTGCCCTGCGCAAGGATGTTCGCATGCTCACCTCTCTGTTGGGGCAAACCATCCTCGAGCAAGAAGGCCCGCGCCTATTTCGTTTAATCGAGAGGATACGCAAACAAGCCACCGCCATCCGCCATTCTCCTTCTTCCTCCAAAATTGCGCGCCTGAGGCGCACCATTCATTCTCTCAACATTGCCGAAGCCACCAAGATCGCGCGGGCCTTCACCATTTACTTCCAATTGGTGAATCTCGCGGAGGAACAGCAGCGCATCCGGCGCCTGCGGGCCTACGAGGCGCAAAACGCCCCGCTGGGCATGTCCGCGCGCGCCTGCTTTCAGGAACTCAAGAACCGGAAAATTCAGCCCAAACAAATCAGCAAGCTGCTTGAGCAGTTGTCCATTCAGCCGGTCCTCACGGCGCATCCCACCGAAGTCAAGCGCCGGACGACGCTCGACCACCTTCTGGAGATGGCCAATGACCTCGATCAATTGGATCTGCCCAATCTTCCCGGGCGAGACCGCGCGCGGCTGACCGCGCGGCTTCAGGAACATCTGGAAATTCTCTGGCATACCAATGAAATCCGCCGCCGCCCCATGACGGTGGCCGACGAAGTTTCCAACACGATGTTTTATTTTGAGCGAACGATCGTGCCGCTGATTCCAATCCTCTACGAAGACATCTCGCGGCAACTGAAGCAGCATTTTCCTTCTTGGAAAAATAACGCGCCCAGTTGGCTGAGATTCAGCTCCTGGGTCGGCGGCGACCGCGATGGGAATCCCTATGTGACCGCCCAGGTCAGCCAAGAGACGCTGCTCAGACAGCGGCAGTCTATTCTTCGCCATTATCTGGACCGGGTCGAACGGATCATCCGGCACTTCAGCCAAGCGGTCAATCTCAATCCGGTCAGCGACGCCCTGCTTCAATCGATCGAGGGAGACCGGAATCTTTTTCCGGACGTGGCCGCTGCCATGGAGCGTTACGAATCCTCCGAGATTTACCGGAAAAAACTTTCCTTTGTCTACGCCAAGCTCTTGGGCGTTCTCAACGAGCGCCCCAACGGCTACAACGGGCCGCATGGCTTTTTGAAAGATCTCCGTCTCATGCAGGAGAGTCTGCGAACCCATCACGGCGTGCACGCCGCTTCCGGGATGGTGGAGGCGCTGGTCCGGCAAGTCGAAACTTTTGGATTCCATCTGGCTCAATTGGAATTTCGAGACCATCGCGACAAACTGGCCGCTGCGGTCCAGGAACTTTTACAGCGGCTGGAGTTTTCGAAGAATCCGTACCGGGAGCTTTCCGAAACAGAGCGGCAATCGGTGCTGGCGGACGCCATCGCTTCCGCCAAGCGCATCGATACTTTACCCGAAGGTCTGGGGGCTGAAACCCGCGACGTCCTGGAGCAATTTTTTGCCCTGCGCAAGATGCAGGACATCTGCGGGAAAGATGCGGCGTCCACTTATTTGGTCAGCATGACGCGCAGCGCCAGCGATCTGTTGATGGTGCTTTGGCTTAAAACAGTGACGGGGGTTGAGCATCTGACGATCGTTCCCCTGTTTGAAACATTGGAGGATTTGGAACGGGCCCCGGGCATCATGGCGGAGTTGTGGAAACATCCGAGCTATCACGCTTATTTGGATCAGGGGCATGGTGCGGCTTCCGCTGGCCGCAGCCAAGAGATCATGCTGGGCTATTCCGACAGCAACAAAGACGGCGGCTACTTTGCAGCCAACTGGTCCCTCTATCGCGCGCAGGCGACTTTAAGCAAAACAGCGGCGCGCGCGAAGGTGAATCTTACTTTCTTCCACGGAAAAGGCGGGACGATCGATCGCGGCGGAGGCATGAGTTACCGCGCCATCGTCGCGCAGCCGGCTTCGGCACCGGGTGGGCGGATCAAGCTGACCGAGCAAGGAGAAGTCGTCTCCGCCAAATATTCCAATCTGCTCATCGCTCAACGCACGGTCGAGCAGCTCTTCAGCGCCGTGGTCTTGAGCAACTTGGTGGCCGCACCCCACGAACGGCGCGCGCGAAGCACGCTCAACCGCTGGGAAAGCATCATGCAAGAGCTTTCCCTGCTCTCCTCCGGGAGCTACCGATCCCTGGTCTGGGAGACCAAAGAATTCTTGCCGTATTATCTGGAGGCCACGCCGATCAAGATAATTCTCGAGCGCGGCATCGCCGGCTCGCGTCCTGCCGGCAGAGATGCTCAATGGTCTCTGCAAAACTTGCGCGCCATTCCGTGGGTCTTCAGTTGGGTGCAGTCCCGGCAATTGCTCTCGGCGTGGTACGGCATCGGAACCGCCATCGATCAATTCATCGTGCATCAGCCGAATGCAGCGGAAGAGCTCAAGGCGATGTACAAAGATTGGCCGTTCTTCAAATCGCTTTTGGACAACGCCCAGGCCTCGCTGGCGAAAGCGGATTTTTATATCGGCGAGCAATACGCGGATTTGGTCAAAGACGCGAAAGTCCGCCGCAGCATCTTTGGGCAGATTCGCAAAGAGTACCAGCGGTCGCTGCATTGGGTCCTGCAAATCACTCAGCAAAACGGCCTGCTGGAAAACCAGCCGGTCTTGAAGCATTCGATCCAGCTCAGAAACCCCTACGTTGACCCGCTCAACTATCTCCAGTTGCGTTTCCTGGCCGAGCTGGAACAGAATCCTTCTCCGGAAGTCCATGAACTCCTCAAGCTCACGCTCCACGGCATCGCCTTCGGAATGAAGAGCACCGGGTGAAGCGCTCTTTTTCCTACGACAAATTTCAATCCGAAGCCATCGCCTCCATTGACGAAGGCATTTCCGTTCTGGTGGCCGCCCCCACGGGCGCGGGAAAAACGGCCATCGCGGAATACGTCATTGGGCAGGCGCTCGAGAAGAATCAATCCATTATCTACACGGCTCCCGTCAAGGCCCTGAGCAATCAAAAGTACCGCGACTTCTACGCCCGCTACGGAGACCGCATCGGCATTCTGACCGGCGATGTGACTTTAAATCCAACGGCCCCGGTTCTGATCATGACCACCGAGATCTACCGCAACAGTCTCTTGGAAGGCGACCGGCGGTTCGCCGCCACCGCTTGGATTATTTTCGATGAAGTCCATTATCTGGACGATCCGCAGCGCGGAACGGTCTGGGAAGAAGCCATCGTTTTGACGCCGTTGGAGGTTAAAATTCTGGCTCTCAGCGCCACGATCTCCAACGCCGAGCAGATCGCCGAATGGCTGACCCAGGTGCATGAACGCCCCATCCGCGTCATTCGGGAAAATCATCGCCCGGTCCCTCTGCAAATCTCATTCCAATGCCAGAACCAAATTTTTAAGTCGCTGGAGACGCTCAAATCGCAGGGCTACTTGGGGCGGCCGTTGTGGCGCTCTCCGGACCGGCACCGCCGCCATCAATCCTGGCTGGAGAACAGGCCCAACCGGATTGACCGGCTCATCCGCCAGCTCAAAGAGCAGGAACACCTGCCCTGCATCTATTTTGCTTTTGGAAGGCGGCGCGTGGAGGATCTTGCATTGGAGTTCTCCGCGACGCAATTTACAGCGCCCGCAGAGTCGGAAGTTTTGCTGGAGCGGTTTGATGCGCTGTGCAAGCACTTTCACCTGACGGCGGATAAGACAGCCGCTGATCTCAGAGGAATGGTGAAAAACGGCGTCGCCTATCATCACGCCGGCATCTTGCCCACGCTCAAAGAAGTGATCGAGCAATTGTTCACCAGCCGCCTCATCAAAGTCATTGTCACCACGGAAACGTTTGCGCTTGGAATCAACATGCCGGCGCGCAGCGTCGTCCTGGATACGTTGCGCAAACGCGTTGCCGGACGATTCATGACGATCCGGTCCCGCGAATTCACACAAATGGCCGGACGCGCCGGACGGCGCGGGATGGATGAGGCAGGATTTGTTTATTTGAGGGTCAATCCATTGGAGGTGAGCCACCCGGAAGTGGTTCAGGCGATTCAGGGCAAGCCGGAGCCGGTCTCAAGCCGCTTGAACGCCACTTACGCGACGCTCCTCAATCTTTACCACCACCACGGCGCGCGCTGGATTGATATCTATCAAAAAACGCTGCACCATTTTCAATCTTCCAAAGCTCACCGCAACCAAGCGCTGCAATTGATGCAGCGAAAATTGGACCTCTTAAAATCGCTCGAATATCTTTCCGACGCAGGTTTAAGCTCCAAGGGGCATTTCGCGGCGGGGTTGTACGGCTACGAGCTGATGCTGGGAGAATTTTACGCCCAGGGCGTCCTCGACAAGCTCAATCCGGAAGAATTGGCGATTCTGCTTTGCGGACTCGTCTTTGAACCGCGCCCAAGCATTCCGCCGCCCCAGCATTTGCCCAAAGCCGTTTCGCGGCTCACGCATTTGTGCAATCAGATCGTCCGGTCGATTCAGAAAGCAGAATCACGCGCGATGCTGCCATTCACCAAACCGCCCCATTTCCAGCTTTCCCCCGCCGTCGAAGCTTGGATGCGCCAAGCAACCTTCGAGAAATTGGGGCCTCTGTGCGGATGCGACGACGGCGAGATTGTGCGGGCCTTTCGGATGACCGTCCAAATTTTAAAACAGCTCAATCACATCAAAGGGGCGCCGGCGGCGCTCAAAGGCGTCGCCCATCAAGCGCTGGATAAAATCAACCGCGATGTGGTGGATGCCGAGCAGGAATTGCGGCTGACGCTGGAAGAGTGATTCAGGCGGAAAAAGCTTTGTGGAGGGCTTGTTCGATCGTATCCAAAGAAGCGGGCTTGTGCAGGAACTGACGCACGCCCAATCGTTCGACCGCTTCTTGAATGGAGCCGCTTCCGATTCCGGTCAACACGATGACCGCTATTTCAGGGTGCATCTGACGCACCAGTTTCAAAAATTCAATCCCGCTTAAGCGTGGCAAATCCAAATCCAACAGCAAGGCATTGGGTTTGGCGCGGCCGGAGCGCAGCAGCGACAACGCCTCTTCGGCGGTGGCTGCCACGGTGACGTCCATCCCCCGGCCGATCAAATAAAATTTCAAACTGACCCGGATCTCGGTTTCATCATCCAGAATCATGACGCTGCGGCGATTCTCCGGATTGCGGGACGGATCTTGGCCGACGGCGGCCCTGAGGATGCGGTCCAGCGAAGTGACTTCCATCGGCTTGAAGGCAAACGCCGCCGCCCCCAAACTGAACGCTTCTTGGCGCAACGAAAGATCGTGGATGGCCGTCATGACCACCACTTGAGCTTTCGGATCGGCCGCGCGGATTTTACGCAAAACCTCGAATCCGGAGCTGTCCGGCAGTTGGATGTCCAGCAAGACCAACTGAGGGCGCTCTTTTTGATAGGCCCGGACTGCGTCCTCCGCCCAGGCCGCGCCGAAAACTTTGTACCCCCGTGTTTCCAAATAGGCCTGCAGGGTTTCCAGGACCTCCGGTTCATCATCGACAATCAGGAGGGTTGTCGGAGCAGTCACGGCGTGGGCGGCGTCTGCAGGGGTCGTGAGAGAACCATGTCTTTCATGTCTCCGTAAATTTTATACGGTTCGCCCCACTGATCCGGTGCATCCAAATTCCACGCGGGGGTTTTTGCGTTGGCGGTTTTCGCGTTGGCGGGCTGAAAACGCAATCCCCATCGTCCGCCATAAATACAGTAAGCCACGCCCGCGCCGGAGTCGGTGATCTTTTGAACGTAAGCCGTCTTCCAAGCAGCATGCTCGTTGTTGGGACCCGAGGGTCCCACACCCGTGACCCAACAAAGCTGCGTGGTTTCGCCTCTTCGAACCCGAAGCTTGGAAACCGGCCGGGGATTTTCGAGCGCCTGGTACATCATGCCGGGAAGCTCTTCGCAGTTGGGATTGGGGTCTACCTCAATGTAGAGATCCATTGCTCAGCGCTCGATGGAAAGAATTTCGAACGAGCGCAAACCCGCAGGCAGTTGAACCTGAACCTGCGACTTGATTTTCTGACCTAAAAGGGCTTTGCCGATGGGAGAGGCGATCGAGAGGTGGCCGTTGGCAGGGTCCGCCTCATCGGGACCCACCAAGGTATAGACAATCTGCTTGCTGTTGGAAAGATCCTTCAATGTGATGCGACAACCGACGGCCGCCATCCCGTTTTGAACGGGAAGATCATCGGTCAGCTTCACGTGGGACAACTTCCACTGCAATTCATTGATGCGGTCGAGCACCTGCTGCAACTTTTCCTTGGCAGCGGTGTATTCCGCATTTTCGCGCAAGTCGCCCAACTGCGCAGCCCTGCCGACCTCTTCGGACAAACGGCGCTTCTGGCGCTGAAAGTCCTCCAAATGTTTCTGGAGCTTGGCAAGACCCGCCCGTGTGAGATAGGTCTGGTCAGACATGGCACTATGCTACCATAATTTTAGTGAAGTCCCAAAGCGTGCGCCGCCCGCTGTGCCTTGATGCTCCGGCGCGGCTCGGTGATCACCCCATGAATTTCGAGCTCAGGGGCTCCGAATTCCCGCGCCGTGGCCACATAGGCGCCGCACGCTTCGTACTGCTCCCGGCGCAACGCTTCTTGCAAATACAACAGGGCTGTCAGCGCCACGGGATGCAACTCCGCCAACTGCTCCGGCGCCGCCCTTGGCTGTACCGCTCTCATCGCTTCCTCCTTGGTTAACTGAAAATCGGTGTCAGGCACCAAACAAAAAGCCCACGATCTTTTGGATCGTGGGCTTCGAAGTTCTTCGCCGTTTCTGAAGAGCTAGGAGCGTTGCCCTCCGGCGCCCACGACCGTGTCGCTAAACCAAATGCAGTAAGACAAAACAAAACCGCATCCGGCGGCACGATGCGCGTCTTTACGCGGCATCATGGCCTTCATCGTGTGCACCTTCGTTAATAGAACGCTCTTTCGGGTCATCGTTTTTTCTCGTTACGAAAAGAAGTATACCTCTTGACTAAGATTCTGTCAAGCCCTTCGGCGTCAGGGTGATGTACCCTGGTCTTCTGACCCTTGGCTGCGGCGAATGGAAGCCGCACCATGGTCTTCTGACCCTCAAGCGGCCCCGGGCGATTTCAGCTCGAATCCCTCTGGGCAAACAAGCGCGCCCCTGCGGCCTGGGCAAAAGAGCTGCGACGGCTTCGACGTGCGCAAAGGTGATCCCCGTCAGAGCGCCGTCCGCCGAAGCAATCATCCAGCGAATCACCCTGCGCCGAAACGCGACCGGCTGGGGCAACAGCGTTGAGACGCGCACGCTGCACCGGCCTTTTGCCCTGCGGACATGGCGCTTGCACCAGGAGTGAACCAGCGCACCCAGCCATTCTTCCTCCTCCCGCACGAGGTTGGAGAAAGAAGCGATGCGCGCGTAAATGTGCGGGCCGAATTCGCCGGAGACTTTCGGAAGCATCTGCCGGCGGATCCAGTTGCGGCGAAAACGCTCGTTTTGATTGGAGGCGTCTGCCATCCAATCCATCTTTTGCCGGCGCAAGTAACGCCGAAGCGCCTCGTGGGTGAATCCGAGCAATGGCCGGACAACGCGAACCGGACCTTTCCCCAGCGCGCGGCTGGGCGGCATCCCGGAAATGCCATGGGTCCCCGATCCGCGAAAGAGCGCGAGCAAAACAGTTTCCGCCTGGTCTTCCAACGTGTGCGCAAGCGCAATGTGGCCGGCTTGAAAGCGGCGGGCTGACCGCCCAAGCGCGCCATAACGGGCCTGACGGGCCGTTCCTTCCCAGGACTGGCGCGGCTGCTTGTTCCTTTTTAAACGAACGATGGACAGCGGAACCTGAAATTGCCGGCACAATTTTTGAACGAAGATTTCTTCGCGCCGCGCCGCGCGCGGACGCCAACCGTGATTGACATAAACGGCCCTGAGTTGGTAGCGCATACGGGGCTGGATTTCATGGAGGAGAGACAAGAGTGCGACCGAATCCGGCCCGCCTGAAACACCGACGACGATTCGGCTCTTGCGCGGCAGAAGAGAGATACGAAGCAAATCCCGCTCCAATTGAAACGCCAAGGCAGAAACGCGCGGAATTTTCATCATTCGCTCGCCGCGAAGGGGAACGCAAGCGGTACCGTTTCCGGGAGTGCCAGGTTCAAGCGGGAACCTGGCACTCCCGGAAACGGTACCGCTGTACGAGCGACAAAGGCAGTGGTGGCGGGGAGTGGATTTGAACCACCGACCAAGGGCTTATGAGTCCCCTGCTCTACCGGGCTGAGCTACCCCGCCAGAAAAAGCAGGATTCCTATTGTACATGGCTTTGCGAATCCTGGGTAGCATCACGCATCACGACTCCTTTGAGGCGCAGATAACCGGACATCAAGCCGGGCTTCTCATCTTCGATGTCCAGGGAAGCGCGCTCAACCTCGAACAACGACGGGGAGGTCTCAATCAGATGAAGAAAACGGATCCACTGCGGAAGGAAGGATTGGAATTGCACTTCAAAAGCATAGGATTGAATCAAATCGGTTTCATCCCCGGGGAGGGGCTTGATCCCTTCCAGGGAGATCTGGGATTGCCGGGCCATTCCCTCAATTTCCTTGAGCATGCCGGCCATCTGCAAATCACTGGCCGCCCCGGGCTTCAAATAAGGCTTCAAAATTTCGGCGTCGGCCCGGACGCGGTCCCCCAAGCCCAGCAAACGCTGATAGCCGATGTGCGTCTCTTCCAATCTCCGGATTTCTTCGCGCAGCTTGCCCAGATGCCTGATCCAGGGCGACAAAACGACGCGGTCCAACAACAGAAGCGCGACCACCAGAACCGTCGCGACAGCCAACAGCTGTTCTTTCTTGGACATCCTTGAAAGTTTTGGCAGCTCGATTTTCTTGGGCATTACGGAATCGCCTTTTCCTCGGCCAATGTGCAAACCACCTCAAAGTCCGTCACATCCTGGCCTTCCACTTTGCGCTTGGAGACCCGGCGGGCTTCCACTTTTTTAAACAGCGGCTCTTTTCCCAAAACCGAAACAAACTCGTAAACCTGGGGAAGCTCCCGGGACGTGCCCTTGAGCACAATCGGCTCCCCCGTCGAATAACCAAAGGAGGTCAGCCGGATCGAGCCGGGCACCCAGCGGCTGATGTGCTCCATGGCCTCCAAAACATACCCGCGTTTGCGCATGCGGCTCTGAACAACGCTCAGCTTGTCCAGCGTTTGGGCAATGTCGCGGGCCGGCAGATCCATCACGGCATGTTCTTGAACCATCCGGTCATGGTAACGCTGAAGCTGATAGGTTTTAACGAACGCGAGCAGGCAGACCAGCAGGAGCAAGACCACCGCTCTTGAGCCCAGACCCAAAAGCGCTTGGGCGCGTTTTTCAAAAGCATGTCGAAGCTTCACGGAGGGCGGGGTCAAGTCCAGTCGCCCGGAAGCAAAACCCAGCCCGGCCAAACTCGCAAAAGATGTTTGGGTGGAAACTTGCAGCGCCATGGAGGTCGCGGGCTTGGTGGCGGGACAACGCTCGAACACCGGAACCACCTGAACGGGCAAATTCAGAGCCCGTTGAATTTTCGCGGCAAGGTCCAAAGGCGAATGGGCCAGTCCCGTCACCAGAACCGTCTGGGGCGGCATGTTCATCCCTTCGGCCTCAAACGCCTCTGCGGATCTCTGGAGTTCTTGAATGAAGCTGTCCACGGCGCCCTGCGATGCGTCGGAGGCCATCTGGACCATTCCCAACGCCATGCTGCGGTGAAAGTAGAGGTTTCCCCGGGAAAGAACGGCGACGGTGGTTGCGTCGGTGTCAATGTCGGCCACAAGCGCCGCCGCAGCCGAAGCGGCCTCCTGGGGGCGAACCATTTTTTGCCATTGGGCCAATCCGTCGGCTTCGCACACCACCCCTGCGACGCGCCAACCCAGCGCCTCCGCCATTTTGACGCTGCACGAGACCACGTCGCGGTGAACAATGGCCAGCGCCATCCGCGAATATCCATTCGGATCCGTTTCAACGAGGGTCGAGTCCGACAGGATCTCTTCTTTGGCGTGCGGCGTATTTTTTTCAATTTGCAAATCGATCATGTCGCGAATTTCTTTGGGGTCGGACGAGGGCAAACTCAAGAGACGCAGGGTGGTGAATTGCGACGCCGTTGCAATCCAGACGTTGGCCATGGCAAATCCGGCGGAATGGGCGGCGGGACGAACGGCTTCCAAAACCTGCGCGTCATCCATGCCGGCGATGGAGACCGCCAAAATTTTAGACAAAACGCGCCCGGGGGCGAGCGGGGCGACGTGCAAAAGCTTAAACCACTGCGGACCGAACAGCACCACCGTCCGGCCGCCCGCCACGCCGCTGGTTTTGGGGACGGTTACTCTTCTCGCCATGCTTTGATTTGTCCTGTCCGGCTGACCACGCACCAAATCTTCATCTTACTCCTCAAAGCCGGAGTTTCGGAAGAAACCGTGAATGAAAAATCCCTCGATTGAACGCCGATCCGTTTGTCCTGCATCGCGCGGGTCAGCAGATTCTGATCTTCCACCGGGATGAAACCGGCCAGATCCACGACAACGCCGGCGGTTGAAGCCAGCGCGCGATCATCCTCAGTTCCCGCAAGCCCATCCTCCCCGACGCGATAGGCCGAAATTCCGGCAATCCCCTGCTCGCTCAAACCGAGCGTACGCAGCAAGAACGGTTCGGCTGTGTTCAAATTCAGGAAACCGTTGCCAAAGACCGTCACGTAAGGACGCAGGGCTTTGTACAGACCTGGGGTAACCCCTTTGACCAACAGCAGCTCTTCCGCGTTTTCAAAAGGGGCATCCTTGCAATCATAGCCCGGACTGAGATTCCGGTAGTGGTAATTTTCAGCTCCGTGGCTGTGTTCATCATGGTCTTCATCGCGCCAATCCACAATGGACTGCGAGACTTCTTCCGCCTGGGCCGGGCGGGCGCCCAGCGCAGTCAGCAACGCATAGAGCATTTCAGCCGAGCCGGTGTTTAAGCTGATCCTCCGGTCCTCATCCGTCAAGCTGTCAAACTTGATTTGAACGTCGGCCAGATTGAGCGACTGCCACCCTGAAAGATTCTGCCACTCTTCGGAGGGGACATCGAAGCCCGGCGTCGGATCAAACGCCATCTGCGTCAAGGCATACTGCGCCAGCGATTCGGCCGCAAGGCCCGCCCGAAACTGCCCTTTCCAGCGGCTGCCGGCCCCCAAAGCAAAAGAAGCCCGCACCCCCAACCCTGCCGCCAGGATGCTGAGGATCGCCAGCGTCCAAACAACGACGATCAGAACGCTACCGCGGCGGGGCAGGCGGGGCAGGCGGAGCGGCCGCAGGCAAGTGAATGACGGTTGAACGCGCCTGCCGCTGGCGGGAATTTTTCTCCGTGTAGCCAATTTCAACCTTGACCGCCAAGGGCGGCTCTTCGGAATCCAAACTTGCAGTCCATTCATAGTCCCCCGAACTGTCCGGTAAATAATACTCGAACCGCAGGCGGTCCACGCCGGTCAGCAACGGATCGCACGTTTCTCTCAGAGAACGGTTCCGCGCGGCCCAGTAAGGCCGGCGGGAACGGCACAGCGTTTTCCGTTGAAAATCCAAGTAATATCCGACGCGTCCCATCTCTTCGATCCGGGACTCATCGCTCAGCTCTACAAAAATCAACGCAGGAAATTCAAGCTGGTCGTAAGCGCCTTGATAGGCCACCGGTTTGAAACGGCGGGCATTGTGGAGATCGCGGCGCATCGTTTCAAAAGCCAGGACCAAATGCTGATCCATTTGAGAGTAATCCTGGGAGCGCGCATACACCCGCAATCCTCCCATCATCATGCCGATGACCGCCATCATCACCAGGGCCAGCAGGGAAATAACGACGAGCAGCTCCAGCAGAGTCAATCCGCGGGACGGCTTCACTCGGCGGCTTCCGGGGTTTTCACAAAGGTCCGCCATTCCAGGGCCTGCGCCCCGCGCTGATTCCATTGCACGCGAAGCGTCAGGGTCGAAAGAGGAGAGAAGACCGCTTCCGGTTCGTGGGCAGCCGCCTCCGCCTGCCAGAGAAAGCGCTTGTTGTGGATCTGAAAGCTCCCTTCCATGTCCGGCGTATGCCCTGCCCGCCAAGCGGCCTGGAGCTCTTCCATCTTGGAAACGGAAAAACCGTACGCATCGGTTTGCGTCTGGGCCACATCCAACGCGCGGGAAACGGTGGCGAAAGATTGCAGCAAAAAAGCGGCGCCGATGCCCAGGAGTGCGACGGCCATCAGCACCTCCACCAACGTCATCCCGCGATGCTTGAACATCTAGACCGGGGAGTTCTCGTCGCCGGAGGGGCCATTGCGGGAACCCTCGGAGGGGGGCTTCAGAAGACTTTGAATTTTCGACATCAACACCGCGCCGCGAAAGGGCTTTTGAAGGCAAGCGTCCGCCCCGCACAGCAATTTGATCTCTTCTTCCGTCTCCTGGATGTGCTGGGAAAAAATAATAACCGGGATGTTTTTGAATCGCGGGTCTTTTTTCAAAGTGGAGCAAATGGAATAGCCGTTCATGCCCGGGAGAATCAAGTCCAGGATGATGAGATCCGGCTGAACCTTCCAGATGCGCTCGAGCGCTTTTTCACCGTCTCCGACGGTGACCACTTCAAATCCCTGGCCGGTGAGGTATTTCTCCGCCATCTCCAACAGCTTCGGGTCATCGTCCACCAAAAGGATCTGCGATGGCATGGGGGCTTAATCCCAGTTCACGATGTCGTCCGTGCCTTCTGCGCCATCGGGCCCCCAAGAGTACAGGTCGTAGTCGTAGGGAGGATGGGTGCCCGGATAGCGGTACAGGTATGGCTTGCCCCAGGGATCTTTCGGTTCCTGTTCAATGTAGGGCCCCTTCCAGTTGGCCGGGGTCGGAGGGCTGGCCGGTTTTTCCCGAAGCGCATTCAAACCCTGGTCGGTCGAAGGATAGCGGCCGTTGTCCACTTCGTACAAACGGAGCGCGACCGAAAGGTTTCCCTTGATGTCGGCCTTTGCCGTCCCAACGCGCGCTTCTTCCGAACGCCCCGCCAGGCGCGGAACCACCATCGAAGCCAGCGCGGCGATGATGATCACCACGAGCATCAATTCGATCAGCGTGAAACCTTTTGAGCGCAATGGCCGTGAGCAAATCATTCATCCCCCTTCCGATATTCTGGCTTTGAGCAGCAGCTGAATCTGCTCCAACAATTCCTGCGCCTTAAACGGCTTGCAGATGTAGGCATCGGCCCCGCACGCCATCCCCTGCTGGACGTCCCTGTCCAGCGCCTTGGCGCTGAACAGAATGACCGGGATCGATTTCAGGGCGGGGTCCTGCTTGAGGGTGGAACAAACGGAATACCCGTTGAGCTTCGGCAGCATCAAGTCGAGGATCACCAAGTCCGGGCGCTCCACGGTGACTTTCTCCAGCGCCTCTTGTCCGTCCATGGCCACGCTCACCGCGTACCCGGAAACTTCCAAACGCTTGCCCACCATCTTCAAAATGCTGGGCTCGTCGTCCACCAATAAGATCCGTACGGGCTGCGACATGTTATCGGGAAGCCCCCTTCTGTTTTAGAGACTGCGTTGCTTTTTGAAACAGGTCTCCTGCCTTGGAACCGTCTTGGGGATAGCGCAATTTCACCCACCGGAATTCCAAGCTCCGGCCGACCCATTGAGCTTGCCCGCGCAGAGCCGTTTCCAACCGCTTCTGCATCGCCAGCAAACCACCGGCGTCGATGTCTGCAAAAATCATAACCCAACACGGCTGAATGCTCAACACATGATCGCCGCGATGGGTGTGTTTTCGAATAAAAGAAGCCAGAAAATCCAGAGCTTGCTCGTTCGCGGAAGGCGACGGCAAGTCGGCCTCCAGCAGCACGGAAGCGTCCAAAACAAGCATGCCGATGCCCTGGGATGCGTCCGGTTGAGCCGCCTGCATTTCCAGGAAAATGGCTTCCAGGGCGCGTTCGTGGGAATAAGCCGGCAGTATAAACTTGAACGTCGTCCCTTTGCCGGCTTCCGAGTGCGCGGAAATCGTCCCGCCGTGGAGCTCGATCAGATCCTTGCACAATGCCAGCCCAAGACCGGTCCCTTTTCGGCCGCCAGGATCCTGCCCCAGTTGGGAGAAACGCTGAAAAAGCTTCGGGAGATCTTCCGGAGCGATGCCCGGGCCGTCGTCGCCGACGGAAACAGACACCCCATCCCCTTCCAGCCGGCCCATCAGGGTGATGTGGCCGTCATGGCCGGTAAATTTGATCGCATTGGAAATCAGATTGACCAGGACTTGCGAGATGCGGTCGGGGTCCGCCATCACGGACGGAAGCCCAGGCGCCTCGACGCAAAAAGAGCGCCGTCCTGCAACCAAGCGGTACTGCTTGATGACCGCGTCAAAAAGCCCTTGAAGGCGGACCGGGCGCATCCTGAGCCGCAATCGGCCCTGTTCGAATTTGGAAATGTCCAAAATGTTATTCACGAGATCGGCCAGCCGCTCCGCATTGGCGCTTATTTCATTCAAAAATTCTCTCTGGTTTTTGGTCACGGGACCCAGCTTTGCGTCGCAAACCAGCGCGATGCCTTCCCGGATGACAGTCAACGGGGTGCGCAGCTCATGGGAAACATTGGCGACGAACTCATCTTTGACCGCGCCCAGCGCCTCCAGCTTTCGGTTGACCTCTTGCAAATCGGCTTTTTGAGCTTCCAGGCGGCTTTTTGAAAGCTGCAGATCCTCCAGGAGACTGCGCATGACTTTTTCCCGCCGGGCCAATTCCTCGTGATCGGGGTTCCCCGTTTCCGAATCCGCTCGTGCATAAACCTCTTCGATGGCAGCCAAAAAAGCCGTCCATTCAGGCCCGGAAGGGGCGCGGCTTTTAAAACAATCCGTGAGTTGGCGCTCCAGCAGCTTGTGCATCTTAAGAGGGCCGCCCTTCGCGGTCCATCATCACGCGATTCATGCTAAAACAGCGCCGCGCGTCCGGAAGATCATGGAATGTACGTCTCCAGCTTTGCGGAAGTTTTCAAATCCTCAACCCACCGGTTCATCGCTTCGTACTTTTTCTTCATCTCGACCTGATGGACATACGAATCCCGCTGTTTTGGAAAATCTTTCAAATCCCCCGTCCGCTTGTCCAGCAACCGGTAGACGCACCAGTGCGTCCCAAAAGGCATCGGTTCGCCGATGGAGCCGATGGGCAACGCATGAAACGCGTACATCTGATCCTTCGGAATGCTCCACAGATCCATGTAGGCTTCCAAAGTCATCAAGCTCACCGGCCGGACTTCATGCTCGCCTTTTTTCTTCATCGCCTCCCAGGCCTTGGGCGTTTTATGTTTCTTGTAAAAAGCATCGGCATCTTCTTTTTTCTCAAAGGTGACCATCTCGCCGCTGACATGATTCTGCTCATTGAGGAACTCCTGCTGCAATTCTTCTTCGCCGGCCGTCACTTGAGCTTCACGGACAACTTTGTCCTTCAGACTCCGAATGGCAATGAGGTACCGAATTTGATTTTCAAGGAGATCGGCTTCTTCCTTGAGCGTATCTTTGACCCACTGTTGATAAGCCGCAGGGTCTCCCTGACGCGTAAAAGACTGTTTTTGATCTTTGAGGAGCTGGTTGATCGCCTTGTCCACTTCTTCATCGGATACCTGAATTCCCTGGCGGTAAGATTCGTAATGCAGAATCAGATTGTCCCAGACAATTTTCTCGCGGTCCGCCTCCGGCAGATCGGCCGCCCCCCACGGCCGCGGGAAAATATAGGCGACCGCTTTGGCAAAAAAATAATTTCCCTTGCTCACCGGAACATCGAAAATTTTTCCCGCAGGTTCCTCGGTTGGAACAGGTGCAGGGGGCTTGGCCTCCCACGGCTGGCGAGCGGCCAAAACCGGTTTCTTTTCTTCCGGCGCTGCATCCACAGGACTCGCCAAAACAAACACCGCCATAAACGTGACTAAAATCTTCATCTTGATCGTCTTCTCCTCGTATTCCGCTCGTACAGCGGTACCGTTTCCGGGAGTGCCAGGTTCAGGCG